>NZ_JBCPWN010000039.1:0-23161 GCF_039581415.1 Comamonas sp. F1-6 | reverse complement strand
ACCTGGTCAAGTTTCCGGCGGCATAAAAGAAGGCACAGAGCCTTCCGATGTGCAAAGTGAAACGTCCGCAAGCGCTACCCAAACTCGCACAGGCAAACGCTCACTCAAAGACAAGATGGGTGTGGCAGATACGCCAACGGCTGCACCGAGCACGGCAAGGCGCAAGCTGCGCAGCATCCCAGTGCGGGTGCTGTTCAATGATCCAGATTTGAACCTCCGAGCTGATTACTGCATGTTTGATCGCAGTACCGCTCGCCCGCTGTGCGTCGGCAATGGCGAGAGCTGCAAGCGTGTGACAGATAAAGGTCTTGAAGAGTTGGCCTGCCCTGGTCCGGATACATGCCGGTTTGGGATGGGCCATTGCAAGCCCTACGGCCGCTTGAACGTGAGTATTGACGACAGCGATGAGTTGGGCAGCTTTGTATTCAGAACCACGGGCTTCAACAGCATTCGCACTCTGGCAGCGCGGCTGCAATATTTCGCTGCAGTCTCTGGCGGGCACCTAGCCTGCATGCCGCTGGAGCTCAAGCTGCGTGGCAAGTCCACCACGCAGTCGCATCGATCGGCCATCTATTACGCGGACTTGGTGGTGCGTTCGGGGATTTCTTTGAATGAAGCTATCGCTCAAGCACGCATGATCGCAAATGAGCGCTTGGCTGCTGGATTTGATCAGTCGGTTTTGGACTCGGCAGCGCAGCTTGGGTTTGCTAATGGCAGTTTTGAAGATGCGCCCGATGAGACATCTGAGATCATGGAAGAGTTTTATCCCGAAATTCCAAGAACTGCATCTAGCGAATAGCTGCATGAAAGTCATAAACCAAGCCCCACATTAGTGGGGCTTGGTTTATATGTCTTTTTTTCCCGAAAGTCTCATTTAGCCTTTCCACTGACGCCTTTGCAGGGCGGATTCAACCGGTCAATGCAACACATTCGCTGAACATCTCCGCGGGTGTACGGAAGCCGCGCGTCTTGCGCGGCCTCTCGTTCAATTGTCTCGCTATCGCGTTGAGTTGATGCTGTGACAGCCCTGACAGGTTCATGCCCTTGGGCATGTACTGCCTGAGCAACCCATTCGTGTTCTCGTTACTTCCCCGCTGCCATGGGCTTTGCGGATCGCAGAAGTAGACTTGGATGTCCGTGGCCAAGGTGAATTGCTTGTGGGCATGCATCTCGGTGCCCCTGTCCAAGGTCAGAGATTGGTAGAGTTCCTGTGGCAGCTTGCGGGCATTCTTGATGAGCGCCTTGACGACCATCTGCGTGTCTTTGCCATCGAGCTTCACCAACATCACGTAGCGCGTTTGACGCTCGACCAAGGTCGCGATCTGGCTGTTGCCACTGCCAGAGACCAGATCGCCTTCCCAATGCCCAGGCACAGCTCGGTCTTCAACGCACGCCGGACGTTCACGGATCGTGACTGCATCGGCGATCTGGCCATGGATTGCCGTCTTCTGCGTGTAGTGCCGTGAGCGGCGCATTCCGCGAGTACATATGAGGTGTTCCAAGAGTTCCTTCTTCAAGGCGCCACGCGCTTGAATGAATAGACTGCGGTAGATGGTCTCGTGTGACACGTGGCGCCCCTCGTCGCCGGGGTATCCGAATAGTAGATTCTGGGTCGCTGCTTCATTTGCAACACTCCTGCTGCCTATGCGGTGGTTAGTGTGTTGCAACGACGCGTTGAATCCGCCCTGGCTGCCCTGGTCAGAGTGATGCAGCAATTCCTGCGGCCGTCCACGACGCCAAACAGCCATCATCAGCGCATCAGCCACGAGTTGGCTTGTCATGCTGGACTGCATCGACCAACCCACGATGCGTCGCGAGTACAGGTCCAGCACCACCGCCACATACAGCCAGCCTTCAGCCGTCCAGATATAGGTAAAGTCGGCCACCCACTTGCGGTTCGGTGCATCGGCCTTGAACTGGCGATCCAGCAAGTTGTCGACGATGGCACTGCGCTCGCCATGGTCCTTAGGCAGACCTCGGCGACGCGGCCATGCGCGTAGCGCCTGTTCACGCATCAGTCGCTCAATGCGGTGCAGTCCACAGCGCCCCCCAATGCCAGCACGTCATGCCAGATGCGCCGTGCTCCGTATGTTCGGTCGCTACCCAAGAAGCTTTGTCGTACCTGCGCACCCAACCGCTCATCACTCAGGCTACGCTGGCTGCGTGGCCTCACCAACCAGGCATAAAAGCCACTTCGCGAGACACCGAGCGCCTCATTCACCGGCCAGGCCCCTCGGTGTTTCGCAACAAAGCCGAACGTCACATCGACTCCTTGGCGAAGAAGGCCGCGGCTTTTTTCAGAATGTGGCGCTCCATCTTGAGCCTGGCAACCTCCTTGCGCAGCCGCTCTATCTCGGCCTGCTCGGGCTTCATCACACCTTTGCCGGAGAACGCCTGCTGCGAGTCTGCCGTCAGCTCGCGCATCCATGCCCTCAGCCACGTCTCGTGCACATCTAGGTCGCGCGCAGCTTGCGCCACTGCAACGCCTCGCTCGGTCACCAGCTTGACCGCTTCAACCTTGAATTCCCGGCTGAACTGCCGTCTCGTCCCCATAAACCACCTCCGGTTTCATCCTCCACCTTAACAAGGTGTCTTTGAAACCGGCAGCAGCCCAGCGAGGGCGTAGTTGTCATCGGGCTACGCATTTGTTCGATGCCACTGCTCCCAGAGTGCTGTCGCCCCCTTTGCGAGCAGCAGTTAGATTTATTTCATGGCAGCACACAATTGCTCGGCTCACCGCTTATCTAGCAGTTGGACCTCAACTCAGAACCGATGCCGCACGCCCAATCGCAGTGCGGACTGGTTTTGGCTGCTTGATGTTGGCAACGTGAAAATCACTGCGGATGCTCCATTGCCAGTGGCTCGCGTGATGTTTGCAGAAGCATAGATATCAGTACGCTTGGACAGCGCGTAATCCGCCATCAGGTTGATGCCACGCCACTGTGAGCCATCCATTCGGCTTTGGGAGTACCCCGCTTCAAACAACCATTGGCTTGTTGGCCGGTAGACCAGCGGAATCACAAAGCTCGTCATGCTCTGCGAGCGCCCCGAACTGCCTTCGTAACGTGTATTGGTCATCAGCCCGCTCAGCGTGAACTGGCCCATGGTATATCCCGCGCCCACGCCAACCGTACGGTACTTTGCCAATTTGATGGAAGTCTTGCTGGTGATCGCAGCATCTAGAAACCTTGACACACCGAACGCTGTGGCGGGCGTGACGGTGTAGCCCTTAATATCGGTCATCGCAACACCTGCATTGAAGCCCCCGTTGCTGTAGCTCCCGCCAAGACTGAAGGCCCGCCCGGCGTTAGTGGTGCTAGTGCCATCTTCCTTGAAGCTGTATTGTCCTGAAAACCTGAAATTTCCGATCACCGGACTCTTGTAGGTGATCATGTTGTTGAGCCAGTTTCCTCCCACCCGATCTGCATCGCCCACCGTTGCGGAGTACACGCCCTGTGAAGAGATCGGGCTGAACTGAACCAGCGTGGGGTTCATCAGGTCGAATTGGCGTCCAAGGGAAATCTCGCCCAGTCCCCGATGAGATAGCCCCACGAGCGAAGCGCGGCCGAATCCCGCTCCACCCTGGCGAAGTGCGCCAGTGTCTCCTGCAAATCCCATTTCCAGATTAAAGAAGGCTTCAAGGCCACTACCCAGGTCTTCCCTGCCACGGAATCCCAGTCGATTGCCTTGAAGAATGCTGTCGTCCATTCGCGTTACGGATGAACCGGCAATGTTGCTGACTTGGGTGACTCCCAAGTCATATATGCCGTAGATCGTCACGGACGATGCGTTGGCATTGGCAGCAACAGCCCCTGCCAATGCCACACCCAACGCGGTAAGACCGATTGCCCTGCGCCCCGAAACCGATGAGTACGCAGGCGACGACGCGACAGACGCGTGCTTGATGAATGTATGACTATGTGCCGCTATTGCCTGATCTGTATACGCTGACATGGCTTCCTCTCGTTAAAAATATTCAGTATATTTGTTTTTGATAAACATCACGCAAGCAGAGAGCAAGCGTTTTCCCTGAGGGAGAAATACTCCTGCTAAGGCCGTCTCAGCTGGAATGCTTTCTATAAGAGAAATTCGTAAAATCTTCAACAAAAGGCATCGACTTCATTCAAAAAATCTCACTCCCTGAGAGCAATTGAATACAGTATACTTATTTAAAATTCATGGATCAAAGCATGCTGAATCACTTCCCTCTATCTCCGCAACCTGCAAACCGCCACCTCGTTCACCTATTGCGTGAGCGCATCGAGAAAGCACCTCATTCACCACTGCTCACACAGGGGGCGAAGAATTTCACCGCTGAAGATTTGTTGAATTCCGGAGCCGGCTTCGCCAAGGCGTTTGCTGCAGCCGGCCTGCGCAGTGGCGACCGCGTCGCATTGCAGAGCACCAATCGTCCGGAGTTCATCTCCGTGCTCGTGGGTTGTGCGTTGACGGGGCTGATTCTGGTTCCGGTCAACACCGCTTCGCGTGGCAGCCAGCTCGCGTACTACATCAAGAATTCGCGCGCCCGGATCTTCATCACCGAAAACGAGCTGCTCGCACATATCACCAATGCGCGCGTGGCGGATTCGGCAAGCGTCGACGGGCTAGAGGCGATCTGGTCACTTGATGATTGCGCCGCCAACGCCGATCTGCCCCAACTGATTCCGTTTTCTAAGGCCGCCATCGCCGAGAGCAGCGCCGCATACGAGCCACACAGCACCGACCCGGCGGTGGTGATCTACACCTCCGGCACATCCGGCCCATCCAAAGGCGTCATCTGCTCGCATGCGCAACTGTTCTGGTGGGGGCAGCACTCGCTTCAGAACATCGGAATTGATGCAAGCGATGTGCTCTACACCTGCCTGCCGCTCTTTCACATCAATGCGCTCAACACCTTCTTCCAGGCGCTGCAATGTGGCGGTCGCATCGTGGTTGGAGGTAAGTTCTCCGTGTCGCGCTTCTTCAGCGACCTTATCTCCGCAGAGGCGACCGTCACATTCCTGCTCGGCGCGATGGTGCCGATGCTGCTCTCTCGCGAGCCTGACGCTTCGGAGCGTGCGCATCGCGTGCGCGTCGCTCTCGCGCCGGGTGCATCCGCACAGCACTACGAGCAATTCGTCAGTCGCACGGGCATCCAGGTGCTGGATGGCTTTGGCTCGACCGAAACCAACTTCGTGATCTGCACGCCCCACGATGATCCTCGCCCCGGCTGGATGGGCAAGGTGGCCCGGGGTTTTGAAGCGCGAGTCGTCGATGAGTTCGACAATGAAGTGCCGCACGGAACACCGGGTGAGCTGATTCTGCGAAACGATGAGCCTTTCGCGTTTTCCTCTGGCTACTTCGATATGCCGGAAAAGACCGGCGAAGCGTGGCGCAATCTCTGGTTTCACACAGGCGATCGCGTGCTGCGCGATGTAGACGGCTACTACCGTTTCCTCGATCGCATGAAGGACAGCATCCGGCGCCGGGGCGAGAACATTTCCTCCTACGAGGTCGAGCAGGTCGTGAACGGCCACCCTGCCGTGGCCGAAGTGGCAGCCTACGCCGTGCCTTCGGAGCTTGCGGAAGACGAAGTAATGTGCTCGATCATTCTTCGCGATGGCGAACACCTGGATCCACTTGAGCTGATCAAGTGGATCGAGCCGCGCCTGCCCTATTTCGCGATTCCCCGTTTCCTGCGCATTCTGAAAGAACTGCCCAAGACCGAAAACGGGAAAGTCCAGAAATACAAACTGCGTGCCGAAGGCCGCACCTCGGATACATGGGACTTGGCCAGCAGTGGTCATGTGATCAAGCGATGAACAAAGCACTAATACAAGGTGCGGTCGAAGTTCCCTACGCACGCCGCTCCACGGAAACCACCACGCAATGGCTTGGCAAGGCCTTCAATGAGCTTCTTGAACAGCAAGGCATTCCAGCAGACCGGATCGATGGACTTGGCATCGCTTCCTTCACGCTGCGCCCTGATCGCTGTGTGGACATGTCTTGGCGACTGGGCCTCTCGCTGTCCTGGTTCATGGATGACGCAAACGGCGGCGTCTCCGGCATCAACCTCCTGCAGCATGCGGTTGCTGCCATCGAAAACGGACTGGCGCGCAACATCGTGCTGCTGGCGGGCGACTCGTTTCAACCGGCAGATTTTCATGATCTAGTTGCCAATTACAACCGGACCACTCAGACCCTACTCAGGCCACTTACCATCGCCAACCCTAACTCACTGTTTGCCTTGGTAACGCAGCGCCATATGGCTCGTCACAAGCTGGATCGTAGCGACTACGGCAAACTGGTGATGGCACAGCGTCGCAATGCAAGCCGCAATCCGCTGGCCGTCTATCGCTCCAACATGAGCATGGACGACTATCTGAACGCAGCGCCTGTTGCCGACCCATTGGGTGTGTTTGACTGCGTGCCCGTGGTGTCCGGTGCGAATGCGATCCTGATCAGTCATGCCGATGAAGTCACACGCACCGAAGGCTGTGTTCGCGTACGCTCCATCCAAACGTGCCAGAACTTCGACAACCATGAAGGCGATGGGCTTCAGACAGGTCTGTCTAAAGTGGCTGGGCGCTTGTTCTCACAAGCCGGTCTCACCAAGGACAACATCGATGTTGTCTCGGTCTATGACGACTATCCCGTGATGTCGCTGGTGCAGCTGCAGGATCTCGGCTTCATTGAAGACGGCTCGATGCACCGCTTCCTTCGGGAAACAGTGGCAGAAGATCGTATTGCGCTCAACACCTCGGGCGGGCAGCTTTCGGTTGGGCAAGCCGGAACCGCGGGCGGCATGCACGGTTTGGTCGAAGCCATCCGTCAATTGGGCGGCCAATGCGGAGATCGTCAACTTCCGGCGGCCCGCACTGCACTCGTGTCGGGCTACGGTATGGTCGAGTACCGATACGGCATGTGCGCCAACGCTGTCATTCTGGAGGGCGTGCAATGAACGTCGAGATTTTCAACTGCACCACCTGCGCAGCGCACTACTTCCCGGCGCGTTTGCGCTGCCATCGCTGCGGTTCAACCTCGTTTGAAGGAAAGCCGCTTTCGCAGGCCGAGGTCACCGGCGTCGTGCCTGTGCACCGGATTCCCGAAGACTGCAACTGGCGCTGCCTGGTCGAGCTTCGCACCGAAACCGGCATCACTCTCATCGCCGTATCTGAAACACCGCCACCCATCGGCACGCTTGTGCGGATTTCGCAGACGGACGAGGGCGCGATCGTCATCTCTAAACCATAAGGAAAGAACTTTTCATGAATAAACTCACAGCCATCACAACCGAGGGACTCGGTGCCTACATCTCCCTGCCCTCCGGTGGCACGGGCCCGCTGCTCATCGTGTTGCAGGAGATTTTCGGAGTCAACGCGAACATCCGTAGCCTGTGCGACACCTATGCCGCTGAAGGCTATGTAGCGATGGCGCCGGATCTGTTCTGGCGACAAGGCGCGGGTATCGACATCGATCCTTCTGAGCCGGATGCGATGCCGAAGGCACTCGCCTTGCTTGAGGCATTCGATGACAACCAGGCCATGGAAGACATTGCCAAGGTGATCGGGTTTGCCAAGGCCATGCACGGATGCGAAGGAAAGGCCAGTGCTGTGGGTTACTGTCTTGGCGGCCGGCTCGCCTTCAAAGCCCTGTTCGATACGGAAATCAACTCATCCGTTTCGTACTACGGCGTGGGACTCGAAACACTGGTCACGCAAGCGTTACCTGATGGCAAAGCCGCGCTGCTACACGTGCCGCAACTGGACGCCTATTGCCCACCCGAAGCTCAAGAGATCATCCGAAGCGCAGCCCGCGGCTCCATCAAGGCAAACTTCTACGCGGGCTGCGATCACGCCTTCGCACGCGCTGGTTCGGTGCACTTCAATGCCGACAATGCACGCCTTGCTTATGACCGCACGCTGAACTTTCTGGTGCCCCGTGTCGGCCCGAGCTATGACCTGGAATCGCTCTGGGAAGCGCATCTCGACTACGAATTCACTACGCGCGATGCCGATCTGACCATGGGTACCATGGTGGCGCAGCCATATGTGAACCACATCCCTACGATGACCGGCGGCGTGGGATACGCGGATCTGCATCGCTTCTACAAGAACTACTTCATCGGAGCGAACCCCGACGACACAACCCAGGTTTCGGTCTCGCGCACCTTAGGTGTCCGCCAGATCGTGGATGAGGTCATCTTCAGCTTCACCCATGATCGCCAGATGGATTGGTTGCTGCCCGGCATCGCGCCGACAGGACGCAAGGTTCGCTTTGGTCTGGTGGGTATCGTGCGCTTCACTGGCGACAAGCTTTCTCATGAACACATCTATTGGGATCAGGCCAGCGTGCTGGTGCAGATCGGCATGCTTGACGCGGCAACGCTGCCCGTCGTCGGAGCCGAAGGTGCCGACAAGATCACGGATAACAGCATCCCCAGCAACCGATTGATCGCGACTTGGTGAGCTGGATGAAGCAGCGCTATTTCTACGCGCCGCGCGAGGGGCATGGTTTGAAACACAATCCCATTGCCTCGATCGTGGGCCCTAGGCCTATCGGTTGGATCTCGACCGTTAGCGAGACAGGTCAGCTCAATCTCGCTCCCTACAGCTTCTTCGGCATCTTTAACTACACGCCGCCTATCGTCGCTTTTGCGAGTGACGGTATCAAAGATTCGCTGCGAAACGCCATCCATCGCGGCGAATTCGTCGTCAACATCGTGACCGAAGATCTGGCCGATGCTATGAACCTGAGCAGCAGCTCCAGCAAAGGCAGCGAGTTCGAATTGACTGCTTTGAGCAGCGCCCAATCGACACGCATTGCCACCCCGCGAGTGGAGCGTTCACCGGTATCGCTCGAATGCCAGGTGGTGGAGGACTTTCCACTGCGCGACCGCAGCGGACATATCGTGGGCAGCCACATCCTGTTTGCGGAAGTGATCGGTGTCAGCATCGATCCTTCGCTCATCGTGGATGGGGTCTTCACCTGGGGCGACACGAGAACCATCGTGCGCGCCGGCGGTCCGGCGGACTACCACTGGATTGGCGCGCAAAACCTTCTCCAGATGAGACGCCCAGCCTGAAGAGGAACTTGCGCAGAGTAAACAGGTCTGCGCAAGTTCTGGTGTTCACGACGAAAGCATCTCCGCCTGGAATCCACGAGGATCGCGCAGCCATGCGTCGTAGGCGTGCAAGGCCTCTCCGGGATAAAGATCTTCGCAGTCTCCTGCGAGGAAATTCACCATCTCCTGCGCCAGCATTTCCGGGGACATCTTGGGCCCCTGCTGATCGCGGCTCATGCTGGTGTCTACCGCCATCGGGTACACACCGCAAACCCGGACGCCCTTGGGCCTGAGTTCGGCGCGCAACGACAGATTCAGCGAGTGAGCAGCAGACTTGCTCGCGCAATATGTGGCCAATGGCGGCAAGCTGGCGTGACTCAGAAAGCTCAGCACGTTCATCAGGACACCGCCACCCCGCGCAGCCAGCGCAGGGCCGAAGGAGAGCCCCACATTCATCAGGCCGAAGCAGTTGACCTCCATTTCGCGCCGCGCGTTGAGAGCGGCGTTCGTCGAGAACAGCGATTCATTGCTGTTGACGCCGGCGGAATTGATCACGAGGGCAATGTCGCGATCACTCAGCCGTCGCGCTAGGTCCTGCACGCTGGCAAGGCTGGTCACATCGATCACTTCAGTTGAAATATCGACACCGACCACGTCATGCGACGAAACCTTGTGTGCGGCCACGACGATGGACGCCACACCTGCCCGGGCCAAGCTCTGTAGCAAGGCCTTACCGATGCCCCCCGAGCCGCCGAACAACAATACATTCGCACCCTTGAGTGAGCTCCTCATTCCATGACTCCCTGATTTGAAGTGTATGCAACGCCCAAGGCCCATTCATATCCCGTCATCTTGAAAACTCCCGTTCTGGTTGAGACCGGCGATCCAGTCACCTCATTAAAGTATACTGTATATTTAATTGTGTTAGGTATCACAATCGAGGCTTCTGGCACAATGCCCGTCAGCTCAGAAATCTACTTTTCAATGTCTACAACACCATTGAAGGCACCCGTGCTCAATGCGGGAGAACTGCCTAAACAAAGCATTCGCGACCAGGTGTACGCACTGCTCAGGGATCGCCTGCACAAAGGCGAGATCACATCGGAAGACCGGCTTGTGGACCACGAACTGGCGGCGCAGCTCAAGGTCTCCCGCATGCCGGTGAGAGAGGCGCTTCTGCAGCTCAAGACCGAGGGTTACCTTGAGGGCACATCGCGGGGTTTCATACTCCCGCAGTTCACTCCACAGGACATCGCGAACATGTTTGAAGTGCGCCTGCTGCTGGAAGCTCCTGCAGCGGCGATTTCGTGCAGCCATGCCACCGTGGAAGGCCTTGGAAAGATGAAAGTGGCCGTGGATGCTGCTGAAAAAGCTCATCGCAAATCTGACGTGATGGCTTATATGGATGCGAACTGGGCGTTCTGGGCGGCATGGGTCGACATGGTTCCCAATCCGCGCCTGGTGCAGACAATCTATCGGCTGCGGGATCATGCGCAATACGTGCGGATCGCGACGCTGCAGGACACGGAATTCCGTGAAATCTCGCTCTACCACACCAAGGAAATCCTCGCCGCCTTCATGAAGCGCGACACGGAAGCCGTGAAGGATCGTGTCGCCCACAACCTGCGCATGTCGGCCAGTTCGTACTACGCGACACAACAGGCGTTGATGGAAAAGGACGAGGCATGAGCGAGGACTGAGCCCCACCCACCGACGACACTACGGGTGGTCAGTTGCTGGCCGCTACAGATCAATACGCAGCAACCCATCGAGCGACCGGGAGCAGCATGGCGTGAAGCATTGCTGCCTCATTCCTTCATCAAGACACTGATCACGATGGTCTGGCCTACCTTCCAGCACGTCAGTAATGCAGGTACCGCACACGCCCTGCTCACAGGAAAACGGAAGATCGATTCCAGCCTCTAGCAGCACGCTCATCACGCTGCGATCGGCGGGCACATCGAGCGTCAGGCCACTGCGCTCAAGCACCAGTTTAAATGCCTGATTGCCGGATGCCTCGACCGGATGCGCCGAGAAACGCTCCGAATGCAGTCGTTCCTCACTCCATCCGAGATTTTTCGCTGCTCCCAGAACCGCGTCGATGAAACCGGCTGGACCGCATACATAGAGATGAGTGCCTTCCTGCGTTGCGGCCAAAGCTTTCCGGATGTCCAGACGCGCGCCATCATCGAAGTACAGTCGAGATTGCTTCGCCAGCTCGCCAGTGGTCAACTCATCCAGAAACGCACATCGCGAAGCCGAGCGCGTGCTGTAGTGCAACTCCCAACGGGAACCCAGTGCCTGTAGGCGACGCACCATCGACAACATGGGCGTGATGCCGATTCCTCCGGCGAACAGTACTGAGTGCGGCGCTGACTCCTCAAGCGCAAAAAGATTGTTAGGCTCACGCGCTTCAACAGTGTCTCCCGCGTGAATCGCCTCATGCACCGCCCGCGAGCCACCGCGGGATGCAGCGTCGAGGTTCACCGCCAACTGGTAGCGATGCCGCTCCGCCGGATCGTTGCAAAGCGAGTAGGCACGCGAATGGCCTCCGGGCAGTTCGATCTGCAGGTGCGAGCCTGCCGTGAAGGCGGGCAGATCCGCCCCGTCGCAAGAAATCAACTCAAGCAGTACGATGCCTTCGGCAATCGCTTTTTTCTCGGCTACGCGAAGTTTCAATTGGGTGTTCATGGGCAGCAAATCATCGGTTATTTCATAAATAGAATACAGTATACTATTGATACCAAAACCATTGCAACTTGCCATGAAACACCGGCCAACACCACCCATCTCGTCGCTGGTCGAGTCAGACCGTGTACATCGCGATGTCTACATATCCGAGGACGTCTTCGAGCAGGAACAGCGTCGCTTCTTTGCTGCCACCTGGAACTTCGTTGCGCACGCAAGCCAGATTCCGAAGGCTGGCGACTATGTGACCCTGGATCTGGCCGGCCGCCCGCTGCTCGTCGTTCGCCAGGCAGATGGCTCGATCAACGTGTTCTACAACCGCTGCGCGCACAAGGGCTCCAAGCTCTATACAAACGAGAGCGGCAATGCCGGCAAGGTGCTGCAATGCGCCTATCACGCCTGGAGCTATCGCCTGGATGGAAAGACGCTGGGCATTCCCCTGCGCCAGGAATATGCCGAGTCGAGGCTGTCGCAATGCAAGTCCGGCCAAGGGCTGACACGTGTGGGCGCTGCCGAGGTCTATCGGGACTTCGTCTTTGTCCGTCTGGATGAAGATGGCGTCGGCTTCAAAGACTACTTTGGCGAATCGCTGCAGTGGCTGGACAACATGGCCGACCGTTCGCCCTCCGGCAGGTTGGAAATGACGGGCGGCGTGATCCGCAACACCATCCGTTGCAATTGGAAGATGTACCTGGAGAACATCAACGACACGGTGCATCCCGTATCCACTCACGAATCAGCAGGCAAGGCCGCAAAGGCCGTCTGGGAGAAGCAACCACAGAAATCATCGATGCCGATCTCCGTGGAGCAGATGCTGCCGTTCGCGTCAGGCTACGACTTCTTCACCAAGATGGACGCCGAGGTCTATCCCAACGGGCACAGTGCACTCGCCGTCAAGCTAAGCACGCACACTGGCTACGCCTATCCGCAGGACTACCTGGATGCACTGAGCGCGACGCATGGCGAAGCCCATGCCATGGAAGTCCTGAGCAAGGCACCGCAGAACTCCGTGCTATTTCCCAGCATCGCCGTCAAAGGCGCACCCTTGGTGATGCGGGTGATAAGGCCGCTGGCCGTTGATCGCATGCTGATCGAAGCCTGGAGCTTTCGGGCCGAAGGTGCTCCGGAGCTTCTGAGCGAACGCGCCATGACCTACAACCGCCTCGTGTTTTCGCCCATGTCCATCGTCGCGCATGACGACGTTCATCTGTTTGAAAGCGTTCAGCAAGGCCTGCAATCCCAGGGCAACGAATGGGTCAGCCTGCACCGAGGCACCAATGGGCAGCCCGAGCAGGTGACGCAGACCATGCCATGCAAAGGCACGAGCGAGCTGTTGATGCGAAACCAGTTTCAGGCTTGGGCGAAGTACATGGCCGAGCCAGTGCAGGAATGACAATGACCGATACAACCCAACCCATCACGCCTGTTCAGTTCGTTCTGAATGAAGCAAAGCTACTCAACGAAGCCCGCTACACCGAATGGCTATCCCTGTTCGCACAGGACGGTCGCTACTGGGTGCCGCTGACGGGGGACCAGCAAAGCGACCCGTTCAGCGAGAACTCGCTGGCGTATGAAGATCGCATCCTGCTGGCAACGCGCATTCAACGCCTTCACGGCGCCCGCGCCCACTCTCTTGAGCCAGGAGCGCGCAGCGTTCATGTGCTGCAGATACCTCAGGCGCAGGCAGCCTCGCTCGAAGGCGATGACTGGAAGGTCTACACGCCGTTTGTCTACATCGAAACTCGCGGTTCTCGACAGAACATGCTCGCCGGAACATGGCGCCACCGGCTGCGCCAGAACGCATCCGGTTTTGAAATCGTTCTCAAACGCGTGGATCTTCTGAATGCGCCGGCAGCGCATGAGATGATCCAGCTCTTTCCTTGAAGGCCCGGCATGACCCAGTCTTCGATTCAATTGCATAAGCGGCTCCAGTTCGATCTGCCCGATGGCCAGGTGATGGACGGCCCGCGCCGTTACGTCATCATGCGTGCCGACGTTCTGATGGGCGCGTTCGACAAGCTCGATCCGCATACCCGCTTCAAGATGCTGGCCTCACTCGGCGATTCCGTCACGGATTTCGGGGGCGACAGCGTGCGGTCCTATCTCGCGCAAGTGGGCACGCAGGCGCTGCTGCAAACCATGGTGGATGGGTCGGCTTCGCTGGGTTGGGGCGTCTGGTCGTTTCGCACGGAAGAAGACGAATTGTTGCTGGAGGTGCGCAACAGTCCGTTCGCAGCCGGATCACGATCCGCAGAGGCTCCTGTTTGTCAACCTATCGTCGGAATGCTGCGTGCAATTGCGCAAGCCCTTTGGGCGCGACCAGCCGATGTAGCCGAGCTCTCTTGCGCATGTGAAAACCACGGCGGCGAAGCCCCCGTATGCCGCTTTCGCGCACGTCCGGCCATGACGGCGCCTTCTTCTTCCCGCTGAAAAAAATGAAGGCAGACTCGACACCTGCGAGTCTGCCTTCACACATCACGCGAAGAAGCCGGATTTCCCGACTTCCCAGCCCTTCTCTCAATCAATCTACTGTCACGCCCGTCTCGGAAATGATGTGGCGATAGCGCGTCATTTCAGACTCGATGAAAGTGTTGAACTGTGCGGACGACATGCTCGCCCGGCTGAAGCCGAAATCCGAGAACCGCTTCCAGACCGCAGGCTGCGCCAGAACCTTCTCAAATGCATCATGCAGGCGGTTGACGATAGCTGGGGGGGTACCCTTCTTCACGGAAACGCCGATCCACATGTCCATCTTCAGATTGGGCATGCCCAGCTCCGTCGTCGTCGGCACGTTCGGAAGGAACTCGTTGCGCTGTGTTGCCGCCACCGCCAAAGGCACGCCCTTGTTGTTGCGAACCATGTTGAGCATGCCCGGAACCGCGTCGAACAGAATGTCGATCTCATTGGCCATAATGGCCTGAATGGCTGGAGGCGCGCCCTTGTATGGCACATGCATCAATTTGGAGGCGGGATTGAGCTGCGACAGCATATGCCCCAGGATGTGCGGACCTGTTCCGGGCCCGAACGAGCCGTAGTTGAGGTTCTTGCCCGCATTCAGCGCTTCCTTCAGAGCCGCATAGGTCTTGATCGATCCGGAAGTGCTGGTGTACATCACCATCGGCGCCCGGGCCAGCATGGCGACGTTTTCAAAGTCGCGCAGCGGCTGATAGCGGATGTTCTTGTAGATCATCGTATTGAAGATGTACGTGCCCATCTCGGCGGCGAATATGGTGTATCCATCTGCCGCAGCTCCCGAGATGGCGGCAGCGCCGATCTGCCCGCCGCCACCGGGCCTGTTGTCAACCACGATGGGTTGCCCCAACTCTGCCCCCAGTTCCGGCCCGATGTTGCGGATGAATGAATCCACCGCGCCACCAGGTGGAAACGGAATGATGACCTTGATGGGTTTGGACGGGTAGACATCCTTCGCCACCGCAATGACGCTGGTGACAGAGAACACGATGCAGGCAATGGATTTGAGAACTGTCTTCATGAGGCTATGGTTTGCGTGAGATAGGTCTTCAGATCGTCATGGGGAAAAAATGACAAACGATCAGTACTTGCCGCTGAGCAACGATCCTGCGTCGGGAACAATGGTTTCCAGCCCCAGTTTCTTGAGCGTCATGTAGGTGGTGCAGACTGCCGCCGACACCACGGGGATGCCGACCTGCGCTTCGACCTCGGCGATCACGGGCAAGGAAGGCATCTGTACGCAGGCTGACAGCACCAGCGCATCTGCGCCTTTCAGATCGAGACGCTTGTAGATTTCCAGCAGCTTTTGCGGATCGTGACGTCCCACTTCCAGGTTGTCCGGAATCTCCAGCGCCAGGAAATCCAGCACCTCGAAACCTTCCGCCTTCAGGTAGTCAACCACCAGTTGCGTGAGTGGCTTGAGGTAAGGGCACAGCACGACGATGCGCTTGGCACCCAGGGCATGCAAGCCCTCCACCAATGCACCGGCACTGGTTACGACGGGCGCAGGTGCACCGTTTTCAACCGTGCGCTCATGCAGGCGCACTTCCGATTTGCGGTGATAGCCAAGGCCCATGCTCATGATGGCCACAAGGCATGCGTAGCCGAGCACATCGACATGCGCGTCGCTCAATTCCAGTGCACAGCGATCGCTGTCGCGATCCATGGCTTCTAATTCCTCCTTGACCACCTTCTTCATCCGCATACGGCTCGAATGAAAGGTGAAGCGCTCGGGTCGAATGGTCTGACGGGCCAGCAGCATCGCCGGGATTTCCGTTTCCATGGTGGTGTTCGACGACGGGACGATCTGCCCGATGCGATATGATTTCTGCGTCATGCGTTTTCTCCGGAAACAACTTCAAATGCCTGCGCGGAATCTAGGAGATCTGGCAGCGCTGGCGACTCTGCATCTTGAAAATAAGCAGGTTTTAGACCATGACGGTTGACGCGCAGATCGAACACGTCGAAGCGGTTGTAGTGCCCTGTGATGTCGTGCATCTGGCGCGGCTGAACACAGCGCGAGAGGTTGATGTCGGCATAGAAGATGCCTTCCGTGTCGATCAGCGGCTCGCCGACCACGCGCCCGTCCGGGCCGATCACGCCGGAGAATGAACTGTTCTTTCGCTTGAGCAGCGCGGCAGCACCGGGGAAGACCTCTTCCATCTGGTCGATGATGTCCTGCGAAATGGTTGAGCAAGACACCACCGTGAAGACTTTGCCTTCAAAAGAATGTGCCATGGCGCGCACTTTGATGGCTTCAGCCATGTCGTAATCAGGCGGCGCTACAGGCAGCGATATATAGCTGGCTAAATGCACCAGCTCGCCCTGAGCCAACAAGGAAAAGCGTGCGAGCGTGTTGGTGTTTTCTCCGCAGGCGAGCATGCCGATCGGGCCGATGTCCGTGTGATGCACCCGAAGGCCTGCACCATCACCCGGGGCCCAGGTCAGCTTCTCCGCCCAAGTCGGAACGAGCTTACGATGGCGGCCGAGCAACTTTCCGTCTGCACCGATGAGCAGCATCGTGTTGAAGATTGTGGTGATGCTGTTGATCGCCCGCTCGTTGATGCCGATCGCAACATACACACCGCATTCACGCGCCTTCTGAGCCACGCGGGCCATCTCCGGGCCTGGCACTTCGACAGCGGATTCGCACAGTTTCTGAAACCAGGGGCTGCCCTCAACTGGAGTCCCCACCCAGCTCCAGTAAGGGTATGCCGAAACAAAGACTTCAGGAAACACCACCAGTTGCGCACCGCCCGCTGCCGCCTCGGAGATCAGTCGGCAGACTTTGTCGATGGTTGCAGGTGTGTCCAGAAACACCGGGCTCGCCTGAACGGCAGCCACCTTGAATTTTGGAAGATTGAGCATGCTGCTTGCCTCCGCCTCACACCGCGACCACAGGGTGCGTAATCTGCCCGATGTTCTCGACATAGGCCACAACCGTATCGCCGGGCTTGAGCCACTCCTGCGGGCTGCGGCCTGCGCCCACGCCTTCCGGAGTTCCGGTGGCGATGATGTCTCCCGGCTCCAGCGTGATGCCCGCGCTGATGTCCGCCACCAATTCGTTCACCTTGAATAGCATGTGACGGGTGTTGGACTTCTGCTTGATTTCGCCATTGACGGTGAGCCAGAGATCCAGAAACTGAGGATCCGGAATCTCGTCTGCCGTAACGATGCACGGGCCAAACGGGCCGTAGCTGTCCTGCCCCTTGGAGTAGATCCACTGACCGGCACGGCGGCAATCGCGTGCGCTGATATCGATCATCACGCTGTAGCCGAACACGTACTGCAGCGCGTTCTCAACGCTCACACCGCTTGCGCGGCGACCAATGACTGCAGCCAGCTCGACTTCCCAGTCCATCTGCTGGGTGATCCTGGCGTTGTGGCGGATCGGCTCGCCCGGTCCGATCACCGTTGTCGGTGGCTTGGAAAAGATGACAGGTTCTTTGGGCAGTTCTTTCGACGTATCCAGCGTGCGGCTCGACTCCGCCACGTGCTCGACGTAGTTCAGGCCAATGCCGAAGATGTTCTTGCGCGGCCGTGGAATGGGCGCGAGCAGTTGCGCATTCACCGCCGGAACCGAGCAGCCCGGCAGCCATTCTCCATTGGCTTTGTCGAGCAAAGATTTGAGCGTGCGCAGCGCCGACGGCCCGAGATCGATCAATGCCAGCATGCACGCAGGAAGCTCCATGCCCACGCTTGCACCCAGGCGCTGCACGTCGACGATTTCATCGCCCTGAATGACGCCCAGGCGTGCTGCATCGACGACGGTTTGACGGTAAGTAACGAGACGCATGATTTCTCCGGATAAGTGATTTAGTAAAAGTGTTTGAGTTCGTCGAATCAGTTGGATTCGATGGTTTGATGGCCGCTGTTGCTTCCAAGGCCTTCTTCGCGATACAGGCCCAGCGCTTTCATCACAGGCAGGTCGCTGAAGCAGAACAGACATGCGTCTTCGCTCGCCTGCGTGTTGGCGTGTTCATGCCAGGCCCAGGAAGGCACGCAGAAGATGTCTCGCTCGCGCCAGTCAAAGCGCTTGCCGTTGATGACCGAGTAGCCCTCGCCCTTGGCCACTTGATAGAGATAGCTCCCGGTATGGCGATGCGCATTGGTGTGTTCACCCGCACGCAGAAGCTGCATGCTCGCGCCAATCGTGGGCATGACTGAGCCACCGGTCACCGGGTTGATGTAATGCATGAGAACACCGTCGAATTCGGAACCCTTGCTTACCTTGGCAAGGCGTTTCAGAGACTCGTAGGTCGGTGCCCATTCGTACTTGAACAGCGGCGAGTAAGACTTGCTCCACGATTGCCCATGTGGCAGCAACGCAGTCCCGCCCCAGGTCTGGGTGGCGTCATCCACGGGGTAGGCAACCTGCTGGTGCAAATCAGGATGCACCTCATAGAAATTGGCCTCCAGCGCATTCACGAAAGGAATGTCCAGACCGTCCTGCCAGATGCAGGGCGAACCCGACTCATCCACGCCGTGCTCGTGCCATGTGCCGTTCGGAGTGAGAACGAAGTCGTTCGCCCCGAGAGACATCTTGTGCCCATCAACAATGGTGTACGCCCCGCTGCCTTCCATGATGAAGCGCAGCGCCGATGCCGAGTGCCGGTGCGTGGAGGCGCACTCGCCCGGATGCATCACCTGCAATCCCGAATACAGCCAACCCACAGCGGCCGACACATCTTGGCGCCCCGGATTATTCAGATAGATCACACGTCGCCCCGCCTTTTCAGGCGTGACTAGCGCAACCGATTGCAGAACATGCTCGCGCAGATCGCGATACCGCCAGATCATCGGAACTGAGACTGACTTGGGCTCCCAGGGCTCAATCTTGTTGGCTACGGTCCATAGCGCTCCAGCGTCGAATCGCTCCAACGCCTTGTAATACGCAACAAGTTCAGGCGTATCCTCTACATTGGCGCGTCCCGCCACGTCCTCCCGGTAGACGTCGTAGTTAGCTTCTTTGGTCATCAGTACTCCTTGGATGTCATAGCGTGGTGAGCAAACTGTCGCCCCCAATCCAAAAAGTATACTGTATGTTATTTTGCGCCGTTTTTGAAATTTTACTAGGGTAAACGATGGATTCAAGACATCATTATTCTTATATCATTGATTTATTTAGAATAATTTTCATTGCAAGAAATTTTATAAGTATTCTTTTTATAGTGATGCAGAATGAGAGAGCTCTAAAAGAGCGCTGCTGCAAAACTCTAGCTAGCCAACTCGATAGGCTCTCGTACTCAAGTCCAGCATCATGGGCAGCAACTCCCAGACAAATGCCCTAATCGATACCTTCCTGGCCGAGCGCCAAACCAGAGGGTTCGATGATGAGGTAGTCGTGCGTGATCTTGCCGCCCTCACCCTGCCGGTTCTCGTCCATGAAGTGTTCCACGCGCTGTGGGGAGCCGAGAACCTGAGCAAGGGCGCGAAAGGCGTGGTCGCCCTGTCCGACGAACTGGTTGCCGAACTCAAGGCGAGCGATGTGCTGCTGATAGGGGCTCCCATGTATAACCTGAACGTACCGACCCAGTTGAAGAACTGGTTCGATCTGGTTGCCCGTGCCCGGTTTACCTTCAGGTATACCGAGACCCATCCCATGGGCCTCATTGAAGGTGTCAGCGCGGTGCTCATTGAAGCCTCCTCGAATCTTCGCGCCACTCAAAAGTAGAGAATCCACCCCCACGGAGGTCTCTGCATGAAGAAATCCAGATTCAGTGAAGCGCAAATCGTCGGCATCCTCAAAGAGGTCGAGCTCGGCGCCAAAGTCGGTGACACCTGCCGCAAGCACGGCATCAGCGATGCCACGTACTACAAGTGGAAGAGCCAGTATTCAGGGATGTCCGTATCCCATCTGGCCCAGATGCGGCTGCTGCAGGAAGAGAATGCCAAGCTCAAGCGCATGTATGCCGACTTGGCACTTATGCACCATGCGCTAAAGGATGTCGTTGAGCGAAAGCTCTGACCCCGGAGCGCCGTCGGTCCATCGTGCATGCGCTCATGAGCGAGCATCGCCTGAGCCAGCGCAGAGCTTGCCAAGCTGCGGGCCTGGCTCGCTCCACGCAGCGATATGCACGTGTGGTCTGCGACGACTCCGGGGTAATCGACTTCATCCAAAGATACGTGGCATTGAATCCTCGCCACGGGTTTGGGCTGCTTTACGACAGTGCCCGCTATCAAGCGCAGCCCTGGGGCAAGACTGTGCTTTGGCGTGTGTATTGCCAGCTCAAACTGAACCTGCCCAGGCGAGGCAAGAAGCGTTTGCCGCAGCGCATCAAGCAGCCCTTGGAGGCAGCCCCAACACCGAACCAGGGCTGGAGTTGTGACTTCATGTCCGATGCCCTGTGGTCAGGAAGACGGTTCAGAATCTTCAACGTCATTGACGAATTCAACCGGGAGTGCCTGCGTATCGAGATTGACACCAGCTTGCCCGCCGCTCGGGTGGTACGTGCCTTGGAGGAACTCGCTGAGGTCCGTGGGACACCGCAGTCCATTCGCCTGGACAACGGGCCCGAGTTCATCGCCCAGGCTTTAAAGCAATGGGCACAGCGCAAAGGCGTAGAGCTGCGCCACATTCAGCCGGGTAAACCGACGCAGAACGCTTACGTAGAACGTTTCAACAGAACCTATCGCACGGAGGTGCTCGACTGCTATGTCTTTGAATCGTTGCAGGAGGTGCGCTCGATGACCGAGGACTGGCTGCATCGCTATAACCACCATCGTCCACATGAATCGCTGGGCCGGATTCCGCCGGTCGCGTATCGTGTCAAACGTTTCCCCAACCTCTACTTTTAGGTGGCGCAGGAAACGAGGAAGCTTCAAGCCGTCCGTTTTCGGCTTCCAGCTCC
Organism: Comamonas sp. F1-6; assembly: GCF_039581415.1. Lineage (NCBI taxonomy): Bacteria > Pseudomonadati > Pseudomonadota > Betaproteobacteria > Burkholderiales > Comamonadaceae > Comamonas > Comamonas sp. F1-6. Next base: position 2,107 of record NZ_JBCPWN010000039.1, on the reverse strand, counting down.
TTCAGACGTTTGGCATCGGACACGCTCATACCGCCAAACTTGCTGCGCCAGAGGTAATAGCTGGCCTCGGAGAAGCCGTGCCGCCGGCACAGCTCGGCCACCGGTAAGCCCGATTCGGCTTCCCGCAGGAAGCCAATGATCTGTTCTTCCGTAAATCTCTTCTTCACGTCCAATCTCCTGTTGCATGGGATTGGACTCCAAGCTCAACTGCTACTCAATTCCGGGGAGACGTCGCTTTGATCAACTGCAGTAGCTCAGTTTTTTCTAGGCCAACGAGCTGAGCCTTTAGGTCACTCCAGCTCGTTTTTTTCTTTGTCGTCATTTCTTTTTGAAGAAGGTTACTTAGAGTTCTTCAACAAGATCGCTTTGCTGTAAGCCGTAAAGTCGCCTAAATGCTTGGTGATCACGGCCTCCACAATCGGTAGCTGCAGCGCTTGGTAGTCATGCACAGCGATATTGCGAAAGCCCACCATTTTTTGCATGCGTGTGGCTAAGTCGCTCTCAATCCAACCCGCTTGAGCCAGCAAGGTGAATACGTCACGCGAGCTCTGTGGGATGCCAAGCCTTTCGCGGCGAATCAAGTGCTGCCCCATGTCCAGCGCGGCTTCACACGCCCGCTGCACGTTCAAGATGGCGGCATCCTGGCGTGTGTGGTCCAACGCAAACGTGGTTGGTGATTTTTCGTACTCTTCTTTGGCACGGATCACACAGCGCTCAATGGTCGCTGCCTTGTTAATCAGTACGTCATCGACCATAGACAGTTCCTGTTGTTTGAATATCTTGCAGCAGACCTGCGCGCGCCTCGTCTAAGGCAGTTTTTTGACTGAGGATGAAGCTCTCATAAAGCGCAGCTTGGCTGTCTTTAGCCCACACACACTTGCCAGTGGTGATGATGCGGTATTGCATGACCGTAGAAGCACCCCTCAGGTCTAACAAGTCAACATCACACTTCACCAAGTTAGCCAACGAGCTGGACAGATCCCACAACTCTTCAGCTGATAGATCATCATCTGTCAGCAGAGCAACATCCAAGTCGCTTTCTGCCGTTGCATGGCCAGTGACTTGACTGCCAAAGACATACACAGCAGACAAGCTAGCAACTGCTTCTCGAAGATGATCGACGATGCCTTGATAGTTCATGAGGGATTTTGATTTATACGCATTGATCTTGATTTTTTCACCGAATGCACCGTACTTGCTCGCGTTAACCCCTTGAGGCATCAGATCTTGGCCGTAAGAGGCTGGAGAGCGCACGTTGAGGCACCTTCTTTGTACCGTCTGCCGTTGACTCTACACCCACAACAAATGCTGCCCAGGCATTCATCAGCTCACGCCGCTGCTCCAGCAAATCGGTACGGTGGTAAGCAGCCTCAACCTTATCCTTGATGGTGTGCGCCAACGAACGCTCGGCCAGATCTCTAGAGTAGCCTTGCTCACTGCACCAGTCACGGAAGCTCGAACGAAAGCCATGGGCAGTTGCCACGCGCCCAGACACATCGCTTTCAACATTCAACCTGCGCAACAGCGAGGTGATAGCCATATCTGAAAGCTCTCCCCGCACTCTTACTGAAGGGAAAACCAAGCGTTCATGTTGATGCCTTTGCGCTTCAAGAATTTCCATAGCTCTTGGAGACAGCGGCACGCGATGGGTCAGCTTGGCCTTCATACGCTCAGCTGGCACGGTCCAAACTGCATTTTTCCAGTCTACCTCGGACCAAGTCATGCCCCGTGCTTCGCCTGAACGGCAGGCCGTCAAAATTACAAACTCAAGCAACTGCCGGGTTACATCGACACGCCCTTTTGTACGTAAGTTCTTCTGTACGAAAGCAGGAATCAGCCCCCAAGGCATTGCGGGGTGATGCTGCGTCCGCACAGCTTTGCCTGGCTGCTGTGGCAGAAGATGGGTAACTACATCCACAGGGTTCGATTGACAGTGACCATGTGCCCACCCCCAAGCCATCACCGTATGGATTCTTTGCTTGACGCGACTTGCCGTCTCCGCCTTTTCAAGCCAAATGGGCTTGAGCGCATCCGCAACATCAGCAGGCTGAATCTCAGCCAATAGCTTTGCTCCCAACTTGGGAAAAACGTATTCAGTCAGGGTATT
>NZ_JBCPWN010000038.1:0-25176 GCF_039581415.1 Comamonas sp. F1-6 | reverse complement strand
CCCACGAACCTTGGCGGACGCTTACGGAAGGCAAGTCGTTGATTTACCAAAGAAAAAGGGCGTTCACTGGACTTCAGTGAACGCCCTTGGACGTTATGGTGGTGGAGCTGGCGGGAATTGAACCCGCGTCCGTAAGCCTTCGCCGGACAGATCTACATGTTTAGTGCTCTGTTTTAAATCTCGCCACCCAAACCCCGCAGGCACACGCTGCTTGGGTAGCCAGCTTCCTAAAATCTCGCCAAATACCAAGAAGCCCGGTATCCAGCCAGCTAATGTAAATTCCCTTGCAGCCGGGAGGTATTGCTACCCCCTTGCCCAGCCCACTAGCGTGCTGTTGCAAGGCTCACCGGATTAAGCGGCGAGTGCGAAACGTTCGTCGTTTGCAGTTAGTTTTTTGAATGGAGATTTACGAGCATCACTCAAGCTCGACATGCACCGCACCGGTCCCGAACCCACGTCGAAACCAGGACAGCCCCTTAGTGCCTATTCTAGCCTCATCCCAACAACTTCAACAGCTCAAGCGGTGAATTGATATGCGCATCGGCACCCCAGTGAACCGTATCTGCTGTCGCACCCAGGTAGCCATAGCGTGCAGCTACAGTTTTCATGCCCGCTGCTGCACCCGCCTGGATATCGCGCTCGTCATCTCCGACATAGATGCAATGCTCGGGAGCAATCTGCATGCGTCGTGCGGCTTCAAACAGAGGCTCGGGGTGAGGCTTGGAATGCGGCGTAGTGTCCCCGCTCACCACGGCCGCAGCCTGAGCAAACAAGGGCATCTGACGTGTCAGCGGCTCGGTGAAGCGCATGGACTTGTTGGTCACCACACCCCATAGAAGCGGGCCGGCTTCCAACGCCCGGATCAACTCGGGCACGCCATCAAAAGCATAGGTGCGCTCGGTCATGCATTGCTCGTAATTGCGAAAGAACTCCTCCCGCATTTCTTCGAAGCCGGCAGAATCGGGCGTCATGCCGAACGCAATACCCAGCATTCCACGCGCTCCAGCCCCAGCCATATGGCGGTAGGCATGGAGTGGCAACGACGGCATGCCGCGATCCACACGCATCTTGTCTGCTGCAGCCCCCAGATCAGGAGCGCTGTCGATCAAAGTGCCATCCAGATCGAAAAGAACGGCTCTAACGTGCTTCCACATGGCTGTCACTCCTGAGGGCGGCGTGTTGCCAGCATGTAATTGACCGAGGTGTCATTGCTGAGCCAATAGCGGCCCGAGATCGGGTTGTGCTCCATGCCCTTGCTGCCTTGCACATCCAGGCCGGCTTCGCGCGCAAAGCGTGCCAACTCGCTTGGGCGCAGCAACTTGGCGTACTCATGAGTCCCTTTGGGAATCATCTTGAGCATGTATTCGGCAGCCACGATCGCCAACGCAAAAGCCTTGGCATTGCGATTGATGGTGGAAAAAAACACCCAGCCACCAGGCTTGACCAGCTGGGCACATGCCCGCACGATGGACGCAGGATCGGGCACATGCTCCAGCATTTCCATGCAGGTCACCACATCAAAGCTTGCCGGCTGCTCCTGCGCCAGTTGCTCGACGCTGACCTCATGGTATTGAATATTGGGCGTTCCCGCCTCCAGAGCATGCAGCTGCGCGACGCGCAAAGCCTTGGTTGCGAGATCGATACCCACCACCTTGGCCCCTTTGCGCGCCATGGAGTCTGCAAGAATGCCACCGCCACAGCCCACATCCAGCACCCTCTGGTTCGCCAATGGGGCCTGGGCGTTGATCCAGTCCAGTCTCAGGGGGTTGATCTGATGCAGTGGCTTGAATTCACTCTCGGGATCCCACCAGCGATGGGCCAGGCTGGAGAATTTTTCCAGTTCTGCCGGGTCGGCATTGATAGTGTTGCTCATGAGGCAATTGTCCGCGATTACAGCAATGAATCAGGCATAAAAAAAGCCCCGTTGCCGGGGCTTTTTGTGTAGCAATCGAAAGATTACTGAGCAGCCTTGGTGCCCACAACTTCGATTTCCACGCGACGGTTCTGAGCGCGGCCAGCAGCAGTCTTGTTGTCTGCCACGGGTTGCTTTTCGCCCTTGCCTTCGGTGTACACGCGGCTCTTTTCGATGCCCTTGGACACCAGATAAGCCTTCACAGCTTCAGCGCGACGCACCGACAGCTTCTGGTTGTAAGCATCGGAGCCCACGGAGTCAGTGTGACCCACGGCGATGATGACTTCCAGGTTGATGTCCTTGATCTTGCCGGTCAGGTCATCCAGCTTAGCCTTGCCTGCGGGCTTCAGCACGGACTTGTCGAAGTCGAAGAAAGCGTCAGCAGAGTAGGTAACCTTAGATGCCACTGCAGGCTGGGGAGCCACAGGAGCGGGAGGCACAACGGCGGGAGCGGGAGCAGCAACCTGGGCCTTCAGAGCACCGTCGCAATCAACAGCGGCAGTAGCAGGAGTCCAGTTGGCATCGCGCCAGCACAGTTCGTTCGTGCCGTTCTTCCACACCAGTTCGCTGGTGCCGTTTTGCCAGTTGTCGATAGTCTTGCCACCGTCAGCAGCCTTCACTTGTGCGCCAGCGGCTGTCACGAGGGCAGCAGAGGCAAACAACATCGCCACTTTGTTCAGTTTCTTCATGGTTCTCCTCTTGGGGAAAAAGCCGCAGCAGGGCTGCGAATCTGTGGACGTCATCAGTGACCATCACCAAAAACGTTGAAATGATTGTGCCATACGTAACATGCAAGAGTGTTGTCAACTAGGCACCAACAAGTAGTACAGCTATGTAATTCCTCAGTTATGTTGCTCTGCTGCCACACGCCATTCGACCTAAAATGGCTGTTTTCCAGCCGTCAAAGTATCACTAGACATGACCCAGTTTGCTAAAGAAACTCTGCCCATCAGCCTTGAAGAGGAGATGCGTCGCAGTTATCTCGATTACGCCATGAGCGTGATCGTGGGCCGGGCGCTTCCTGATGCGCGTGATGGCCTAAAGCCCGTGCACCGCCGCGTTCTGTACGCCATGCACGAACTCAATAACGACTGGAACCGCCCCTACAAGAAGTCGGCGCGTATCGTCGGTGACGTCATCGGTAAGTACCACCCTCACGGCGACAGCGCGGTCTACGACACCATCGTGCGCATGGCACAGGATTTCTCGCTGCGCCACATGCTGGTCGATGGCCAGGGCAACTTCGGCTCGGTGGACGGCGACAGCGCCGCTGCCATGCGTTACACGGAAATCCGCCTCTCCAAGATCGCTCATGAAATGCTGGGCGACATCGACAAGGAGACGGTGGACTTCGGCCCTAACTACGACGGCTCCGAGCAGGAGCCGCTGGTGCTGCCAAGCCGCCTGCCTAACCTGCTGGTCAATGGCTCCTCGGGTATTGCCGTGGGTATGGCCACGAATATCCCGCCGCACAACCTCAATGAGGTAGTGGACGGCTGCCTGCATTTGCTGCAGAACCCCGAAGCTTCCATCGACGAGCTGATGGAGATCATTCCCGCACCGGACTTCCCCACGGCCGGCATCATCTACGGCATCAACGGCGTCAAGGAAGGCTATCGCACCGGCCGTGGCCGCGTGGTGATGCGTGCCAAGTGCCACTTCGAGGACATCGACAAGGGTCAGCGTCAGTCCATCATCGTTGACGAGCTGCCCTACCAGGTCAACAAGAAGACGCTGCAGGAGCGCATGGCCGAGCTGGTGCACGAAAAGAAGATCGAGGGCATCAGCCATATCCAGGACGAGTCGGACAAGTCCGGCATGCGCCTGGTGATCGAATTGAAGCGCGGCGAAGTGCCCGAGGTGGTGCTCAACAACCTCTACAAGCTGACCCAGCTGCAAGACACGTTCGGCATGAACATGGTGGCCCTGGTCAACGGCCAGCCCAAGCTCTGCAACCTGAAGGATCTGATCCAGGTCTTCCTGGAGCACCGCCGCGAAGTGGTGACCCGCCGCACCGTGTTCGAGCTGCGCAAGGCGCGCGACCGCGGCCATGTGCTGGAAGGTCTGGCCGTCGCACTGGCCAATATCGACGACTTCATTGCCATCATCCGCAACGCTCCCACACCTCCCGTGGCCAAGGCCGCGCTGATGGAAAAATCCTGGGACAGCAAGCTGGTGCGCGAGATGCTCACCCGCACGCGCACCGACGGCGGCGTGGTCAATGCCGACGACTATCGCCCCGAGGGCCTGGAAGTCGAATTCGGCATGCAGCAAAACGGCCTGTACCGCCTGTCCGAGACCCAGGCCCAGGAAATTCTGCAGATGCGTCTGCAACGCCTGACGGGCCTTGAGCAAGACAAGATCGTGGCCGAGTACAAGGACGTCATGTCGGTCATCGAAGACCTGCTGGACATCCTGGCCAAGCCCGAGCGCGTCTCCATCATCATTGGTGAAGAACTCAACGCCGTGAAGGCCGAATTCGGTCAGTCCAAGAAGGGCGAGCGTCGCTCCACCGTGGAATACAGCGCGCAAGACCTGTCCACCGAAGACCTGATCACGCCCACCGACATGGTGGTGACGCTCTCGCACACCGGCTACATCAAGAGCCAGCCCCTGTCCGAGTACCGCTCGCAAAAGCGCGGCGGCCGCGGCAAGCAGGCCACGGCGACCAAGGAAGACGACTGGATCGACCAGCTCTTCATCGCCAACACGCACGACTATCTGCTGTGCTTCTCCAACCGTGGCCGCATGTACTGGCTCAAGGTCTGGGAAGTGCCATCGGGCTCGCGCGGCTCGCGTGGTCGCCCCATCGTCAACATGTTCCCGCTGCAGGAGGGCGAGAAGATCAATGTGGTGCTGCCGCTGACCGGCGAAAACCGCAGCTTCCCCGAAGATCACTTCGTCTTCATGGCCACCAGCATGGGCACCGTCAAGAAGACGGCGCTGACCGAGTTCAGCAACCCGCGCAAGGCCGGCATCATTGCCGTCGGCCTGGACGAGGGCGACTACCTGATCGGCGCTGCGCTGACCGACGGCAAGCATGATGTGATGCTGTTCAGCGACGGCGGCAAGGCGGTACGCTTTGACGAGAACGATGTGCGCCCCATGGGCCGCAATGCGCGCGGCGTGCGCGGCATGAACATCGAAGAGCATCAGAACGTGATCGCCATGCTGGTCGCCGAGGCCGACGACGGCACGGGCAATGTGGTGGCGGGTTCGCAAAGCGTGCTGACCGCCACCGAAAACGGCTACGGCAAGCGCACGGCCATCAGCGAATACACGCGCCACGGCCGCGGCACCAAGGGCATGATTGCAATCCAGCAGTCCGAGCGCAACGGCAAGGTCGTGGCTGCGACCCTGGTGGCGCCCGAGGACGAGATCATGCTGATTACCGACACCGGCGTGCTGGTGCGTACCCGGGTTGCGGAAATCCGCGAGCTGGGCCGCGCCACACAGGGCGTGACGCTGATCAACCTGGACGAAGGTGCCAAGCTCATCGGCCTGCAGCGCATCGTCGAAAATGATGCGAACGACAATGCCGGCGAGGACGGCGAAGCCGATGACTCCGGCAGCGCCAGCGCCGAAGGCGCAGCCGAGTCCGGCGACGCCTCCTGATCGGCCAGCCCCGGCTGCCCCGATACGGACCGGACGCCACGGGCATGACCCGATGCCCGTGACCCAATGTTTTGATAGCTGAAAGCGCAAGCCAGACAAGCGCTTTCACATGTTTTGAGCGTAAATCTGATGAACCGCCCTTTTAACTTCTCCGCAGGCCCCGCCGCCATCCCTGAAGAAGTGCTGCAAACCGCAGCCGCCGAAATGCTGGACTGGCACGGCTCCGGCATGGGGGTGATGGAAATGAGCCACCGCGGCAAGGAATTCATCAGCATTTACGAAGCCGCCGAAGCCGATCTGCGCGAGCTGCTGGCCGTGCCCGCCCACTTCAAGATCCTGTTCATGCAGGGCGGCGGCATTGCCGAAAACGCCATCGTGCCCATGAATCTGTCGCGCGCCGGCGTGGTGGACTTTGTGGTGACCGGCAGCTGGAGCCAGAAGTCGGCCAAGGAAGCGGCCAAGTACGCCAGCGATGCCAATGTGGCCGCCAGCGCCAAGGACAGCGACTACACCACGATTCCCGCCGCCAGCAGCTGGAATCTGAGCCGTGGCGCCAGCTATGTGCATATCTGCAGCAACGAGACCATTCACGGCGTGGAATTCCACGAGCTGCCCGACCTCCAGGCCCTGGGCTCGGATGCACCGCTGGTCATCGACTTTTCCTCGCATGTAGCCTCGCGCTCCATCGACTGGAGCCGCGTGGGTCTGGCCTTTGGTGGCGCGCAAAAGAACATCGGCCCCGCGGGCCTGACCATCGTCATCGTGCGCGAAGACCTGCTGGGCCATGCCCTGCCCGTCTGCCCCTCGGCGTTTGATTACAAAACCGTGGCCGACAACGGCAGCATGTACAACACGCCTCCCACCTGGGGCATCTACATGGCCGGCCTGACCTTCCAGTGGCTCAAGCGCCAGACGGAAGGCGGCCTCAGCGGCGTGGCCGCCATGGAAGCGCGCAACATCGCCAAGGCCAAGCTGTTCTATGACTATGTGGACCAATCCTCGTTCTACGTGAACAAGGTGGCCGCGAACTGCCGCTCGCGCATGAACATTCCGTTCTTCCTTCATGATGAGTCGCGCAACGACGCCTTCCTGGCCGGCGCCAAGCAAGCCGGCCTGCTGCAGCTCAAGGGCCACAAGTCCGTGGGCGGCATGCGTGCCAGCATCTACAACGCCATGCCCATAGCAGGCGTGCAGGCGCTGGTCGACTACATGCGTGACTTCGAGCAACGTCAGGCCTGAGCCCCACCCTTAGCCTTGTAAAAAGATGAGCTGCCACCGCTTGATCTGCAAGTACTTCACCAAGGTATTGGTTTGAATTCCTTGTGCAACAAGCGCCAGCAGCTACGAAATTTGAGAGATTCATGAGCCAAGAACCCCAAGCCAGCCCCGAGCTGTTGTCGCTGCGCAACCAGATCGATTCCCTGGACCGCCAGTTGCTGGAGCTGGTCAACCAGCGCGCCCATGTGGCCGAGCAGGTGGGCGAGCTCAAGAAGAAGGAAGGCTCGGCCTTCTTCCGCCCGGACCGCGTGGCCCAGGTGATCGAGAAGATCAAGTCCAACAACCCCGGCCCGCTCAAGGGCGCGCATGTGGCCGCCATCTGGCGCGAAATCATGTCGGCCTGCCTGGCGCTGGAATCGCCCCAGCGCGTGGCCGTGCTCGGCCCTGCCGGCACCTTCTGCGAGGAAGCGGCGATCCAGTACTTCGGCGGCGCGGCCGACCTGATGTACTGCAACAGCTTCGAGGAAGTCTTTCATGCCACGGCCGCCGGCAGCGCCCAGTACGGCGTGGTGGGCGTGGAGAACTCCAACGAGGGCGTGGTCACGCGCTCGCTGGACATGTTCCTGCACACGCCCTGCCATGTGGTGGGCGAAGTCAGCATGCTGATCCGCCACAATCTGATGCGCACCAGCAATACGCTGGACGGCATCGAGGTCGTGGCAGCGCACCCCCAGGCTCTGGCCCAGTGCCAGGGCTGGTTGTCCAAGCATCTGCCCCATGCCGAACGTCGCCCCGTGGAGAGCAATGCCGAAGGCGCGCGCCTGGCGGCCCTGCACCCCAACTGGGCAGGCATTGCCGGCGAACGCGCCGCCCAGCAGTTCGGCCTGCATATCGTCAGCCACGCGATCCAGGACGATGCCTACAACCGCACGCGTTTTGCCGTCATCTGCCTGCCGCACACGCTGGCCACGGCCGCACCCAGCGGCAGCGACTGCACCAGCCTGGTGGTCTCGGTACCCAACACCGCCGGCGCCGTGCATGACCTGCTGGTACCGCTGAAAAAGCACGGCGTCTCAATGACGCGCTTCGAGTCGCGCCCGGCCCGCACCGGCCAATGGGAGTATTACTTCTACATCGACATCGAAGGCCACCCAGCCCAGGCCAATGTGGCCTCCGCCCTGCAGGAGCTGCAGGGCCTGTGCGCGTTCTACAAGGTGCTGGGCACCTACCCGGTGAGCAAGTGATGGCAACTCAGGAATTGCAGCCGTTCGAGCAGCTCGGCTTGATCGGCTGCGGATTGATGGGCGGCTCCTTCGCCCTGGCTCTCAAGAAAGCCGGCCTGGTCAAGCGCGTGGTGGGCTACAGCAAATCGCCTTCGACCACCGAACGTGCGCGCCAGATGGGCGTGATCGACGTGGAAGCGCCCTCCGCCCTGCTGGCGGCGGCCGGCGCCGATCTGGTGCTGCTGGCCGTGCCCGTGGCGGCCACCGAGGCCACGCTCAAGTCCATCAAGCATCTGGTCACGCCCCAGATGATGATCATGGACGTGGGCTCCACCAAGGTCGATGTGGTGCAGGCCGCACGTTCGGCACTGCGCGACCAGATCGGCAGCTTTGTGCCCGCCCACCCCATCACCGGCAAGGAAGTGGCCGGCGTGGAGCACGCCGATGTCAAGCTCTACCAGGGCGCCCAGGTCGTGCTGACACCGACGGAGCGCACGCTGACCGCGCATCTGGCCAAGGCCCAGGCGCTGTGGCAGGCCCTGGGATGCAAGGTCACGGCCATGTCGCCCGAGGCCCATGACAGCGCACTCGCCACCGTCAGCCACCTGCCCCATCTGCTGGCATTTGCCATGATGCAAAGCGTGCTGAACCAGCCCGGCGCCGACGATATGCTGGCGCTGGCCGGACCCGGTTTCCGCGACTTCACGCGCATAGGCGCAGGCGACCCCAAGCTCTGGCGCGATGTGCTGCTGGCCAACCGCGATCAGGTCCTGGCCCAGTCGCGTCAGTTCCGCCAGGCGCTGGAGCAGCTCGAAGGGCTGATGCAGGCCAACGACGGCCAGGGACTGCAGGACCGCCTGACCCTGGCCAGTGCCGCACGCGCCGAATGGACCATGGGCGGCAAGCGAGGCTCTTAAACTAGCGGCGTCGATCTATTCACCCAACCGCCACAGACACCGGGCAACGCCCGCCGCGCAGCCCGGTGTCGAAGCAGCCAGGCTGCACAGGGGGTTACGAGAGTTTTATGTTCACCACTGAATTTCTGGACCTGCCCGCACTGGATTCCGCCAACGGCAGCGTCAGCCTGCCCGGCTCCAAAAGCATCTCCAATCGCGTGCTGCTGCTGGCGGCGCTGAGCCAGGGCACCACCACCATTCACGACCTGCTGGATTCGGACGACACCCGCGTCATGCTGGCCGGACTCAAGCAGCTGGGCTGCAGCATCACCCCGGATGCCGTCACACCCGGCCAGGCGATTGACGTCACCGGCATCGGCGGTCAGTTGCCTGCCGGCACCGCGGCGACGCTGTTCCTGGGCAATGCCGGCACGGCCATGCGCCCGCTGACTGCGGCGCTGTCGGTGCTGGGCGGCGACTTCGAGATGACGGGCGTTCCCCGCATGTACGAACGCCCCATCGGCGACCTGGTCGATGCGCTGCGCCAGCTGGGCTGCAAGATCGACTATCTGAAGGATGAAGGCTTTCCGCCCCTGAAGATCGGCCAGCCCGATTTCAGCCAGCTGGGTAGCGAATCCATCAAGGTGCGCGGCGATGTCTCCAGCCAGTTCCTGACCTCGCTGCTGATGGCCCTGCCCCTACTGGCCAATGTCCCCGGGGCACAGCGCGACATCACCATCGAGGTGGTGGGCGAGCTGATCTCCAGGCCCTATATCCACATCACGCTGGAGCTGCTGGCGCGCTTCGGCATTGCCGTGAAAAACGACAACTGGCAGCGCTTTGTGATCCCCGCAGGCAGCCGCTATCAGTCGCCGGGCGCCATCCATGTGGAGGCCGATGCCTCGTCGGCCAGCTATTTCATCGCTCTGGGCGCGATTGCCACCGGCACCACCGATGACGCCGATGCCGACAACGCACCGCAGCCCAAGAGCATACGCATTCTGGGTGTGGGCCAGGACTCGATCCAGGGCGACATCCGCTTCATCGAGGCCGCCCAGGCCATGGGCGCACAGATCGAAAGCGGCCCCAACTGGCTGCAGGTCAGCCGTGGCAGCTGGCCTCTGAAAGCCATCGACCTCGATTGCAACCATATTCCCGACGCGGCCATGACGCTGGGCACCATGGCGCTGTATGCCGACGGCGTGACCACGCTGCGCAACATCGCCAGCTGGCGCGTCAAGGAAACCGACCGCATTGCCGCCATGGCGATCGAGCTGCGCAAGCTCGGCGCCTCGGTGGAAGAAGGTGCGGACTACATCCGCATCACGCCGCCCGCCGGCAAGACCGCCTGGAAAGCGGCCAGCATCCACACCTACGACGACCACCGCGTCGCCATGTGCTTCTCCCTGGCTGCCTTCAACCCGGCCAAGCTGCCGGTGCGCATAGAAGACCCCAAATGCGTGGCCAAGACCTTCCCCGACTATTTCGAGGCGCTGTTCTCCGTCAGCGAAGCCGAGCGCGAGCATATTCCCGTGATCTGCATCGACGGGCCAACGGCCTCCGGCAAGGGCACGATCGCCGCAGAAGTCGCCAGGGCACTGGGCTATCAGTTGCTGGACTCCGGCGCGCTGTACCGCATTACCGGCCTGGCCGCATCGCGTGCCGGCATGACGCTTGACGAGTCGAACGAGGAAACCATTGCCGAGATGGCACTGGACATGCCCGTGCGCTTCGATGCACAGCAGCGTGTCTGGCTCGGCGACGAGGACATCAGCCTGGCCATTCGCAGCGAAGAAGCCGGCATGAGTGCCTCGCGCGTATCGGCCCTGCCTGCCGTGCGCACCGCGCTGGTGGATCTGCAGCTGTCCTTCCAGGCCCTGCCTGGGCTGGTTGCCGATGGCCGCGACATGGGTACGGTCATCTTCCCCCACGCCCCGCTGAAGGTCTATTTGTGGGCGTCTGCCCAGTGCCGCGCCGAGCGCCGATATAAACAGTTGATTTCCAAAGGAATTTCAGCTAATATGTCCACCCTTTTGGCAGACCTTGAGGCGCGCGACGCCCGCGATATGAATCGCAGCACCGCTCCGCTCAAGCCCGCCGAGGATTCTTTGCAGCTCGACAGCTCCGAGATGACCATTGAAGAAGTGGTTGCCCAGGTGCTGTCGTGGTGGCAGGAACGCCAGCCGTTCGGTCGTCCTTGAAATTTCTAGCTTGAAGTTTCAAGGCCAGCCCTGCATCTGGCTTGTTGGCCCTTGATGCCAGGTTCTCGCAGACCGCGGACCGGCAGCAAGGTTGTTAACCTTTAACCCCCGTGGGCCTCAAACCCACAACCTCCGCAATCAGTCTTAAAAACGCTTGGCAATGGTGCCGACGGAAACCTGGTTGCGGGCAAGGAACTACATGTCTGAATCTTTTGCCGCCCTTTTTGAAGAGTCGTTGACACGCACCGAAATGCGTCCTGGCGAAGTTATCACCGCTGAAGTCGTGCGCGTTGAGCACAACTTCGTGGTGGTGAACGCCGGCCTGAAGTCGGAAGCCTACGTGCCCCTCGACGAGTTCAAGAACGACCAGGGCGAAGTCGAAGTCCAAGTGGGTGACTTCGTGTCCGTGGCCATCGGCTCCATCGAAAACGGCTACGGCGACACCATCCTGTCCCGTGACACCGCCAAGCGTCTGGCTTCCTGGCTGTCGCTGGAAAAGGCTCTGGAATCCGGCGAATTCGTGACCGGCACCACTTCCGGCAAGGTCAAGGGCGGCCTGACCGTTCTGGTCAACGGCATCCGCGCATTCCTGCCCGGTTCGCTGATCGACACACGTCCCATCAAGGACCTGACTCCCTACGAAAACAAGACCCTGGAATTCAAGGTCATCAAGCTGGATCGCAAGCGCAACAACGTGGTGCTGTCGCGCCGCGCTGTGGTGGAAGCCTCCATGGGCGAAGAGCGCGCCAAGCTGATGGAAACCCTGAAGGAAGGCGCTATCGTTCAGGGCGTGGTCAAGAACATCACCGAATACGGTGCGTTCGTGGACCTGGGCGGTATCGACGGCCTGCTGCACATCACCGACATGGCATGGCGCCGTGTGCGTCACCCCTCCGAAGTGGTGACTGCCGGCCAGGAAATCACTGCCAAGATCCTGAAGTTCGACACCGAAAAGAACCGCGTGTCCCTGGGTCTGAAGCAAATGGGCGACGATCCCTGGATGGGCGTGGCTCGCCGCTACCCCTCCGCCACCCGTCTGTTCGGCAAGGTCACCAACATTGCTGACTACGGCGCATTCGTGGAACTGGAACCCGGCATCGAAGGCCTGGTGCACGTTTCCGAAATGGACTGGACCAACAAGAACATTGCTCCCACCAAGCTCGTGTCCCTGGGCGACGAAGTGGAAGTCATGGTTCTGGAAATCGACGAAGACAAGCGTCGCATCTCCCTGGGCATGAAGCAGTGCAAGGCTAACCCCTGGCAAGAATTCGCCCAGAACACCAAGCGCGGCGACCGCGTGAAGGGCCCCATCAAGTCCATCACCGACTTCGGCGTGTTCGTGGGTCTGGCTGCCGGTATCGACGGCCTGGTGCACCTGTCTGACCTGTCGTGGAACGAAGCCGGCGAAGCCGCCGTTCGCAACTACAAGAAGGGTCAAGAAGTCGAAGCCATCGTGCTGGCCGTGGACGTTGAGCGCGAGCGCATCTCCCTGGGCATCAAGCAACTGGACAGCGATCCCTTCACGACCTTCGTGACCGTGAACGACAAGGGCCAAGTTGTGACCGGCAAGGTCAAGACTGTGGACGCCAAGGGCGCTGAAATCGACCTGGGCGAAGACATCATCGGCTACCTGCGCGCTTCCGAAATCTCGCAAGACCGCGTGGAAGATGCTCGTTCCGTCCTGAAGGAAGGCGACGAAGTGACTGCCGTGGTGGTGAACGTGGATCGCAAGAGCCGCAACATCCAGCTGTCCATCAAGCAAAAGGATCACGCTGAACAGCAAGTCGCCATGGCTTCCCTGTCGGCTCAGTCCTCCAAGGAAAACGCTGGTACCACCAGCCTGGGCGCTCTGCTGCGCGCCAAGCTGGACGCTGACAAGTAAATCTTGCATCAGCCGGTCAGCCAGCTCGCCTGACTGACCGCCAAGCGTCAAAGACAACGGGCGCCCTGTGCGCCCGTTGTTGTTTTCAACCTAGAGCCTCCGCCACCCGATGACCCGATCCGATCTCGTCGAAGAACTTGCCGCCCAATTTGGCCAACTCAACCAACGTGATGCCGAGCAGGCCGTCAAAACCATTCTGGATGCCGTCAGCGATGCCCTGGTGCGCGGTCACCGTATTGAGATTCGCGGCTTTGGCAGCTTTGCCATCAATCACCGCCAGCCCCGCATAGGCCGCAACCCCCGCTCCGGCGAGTCCGTTCAGGTTCCCTCCAAGCGCGTGCCTCATTTCAAGCCCGGCAAGGCCCTGCGCGAAGCCGTGGACAATCTCAAGGCCGAAGACTCCGCTGCCCAGCAGCCGCAGATCGCCTGAAGTCCGCGGGCACCGTCAGCCACATCAGGGCTGACCACGCCGTCCGTTTGCCAGTCCGCGCATAGGCTGGCCTAAAATCTTCCCGTCACACAAGGCGCATAAAGGGAAGCATGAAATACCTGCTGTGGCTGCTCAAGGCAGCCATTTTTTTCACTCTGTTCGCATTCGCACTCAACAACCAGCAAGACGCCACCGTGCATTTCTTCTTTGGCACGGCCTGGACGGCACCTCTGGTGCTGGTGGTTCTGGCTGCTTTCGCGCTGGGCCTTTTTGTCGGAGTGCTGGGCATGGTGCCACGCTGGCTCAAGCATCGCAGCGCAGCGCGCGAGGCACAGGCCACTCAACAGGCACCGAACGCCGCAGCCAACGCCACCAGTGCAGCACCTGCGGTGAAGGAACAGAACTCTTCTTCGATCATTGCGCCGGGCGACGTGCATGGAATTTAATCTGACTTGGATTTTGCTGGGCCTGCCTGCAGCCTTTGTGCTGGGCTGGCTGGCCTCCCGCTGGGATTTGCGCCAGGTGCGAGCCGACAACCGCCAGGCTCCCAAGGCGTACTTCAAAGGTCTGAACTTTCTGCTCAACGAGCAGCAGGACAAGGCCATCGATGCCTTTATCGAGGCCGTACAGAACGACCCCGATACCACCGAACTGCACTTTGCACTGGGCAACCTGTTTCGCCGCCGCGGCGAATACAACCGTGCAGTGCGCGTCCACGAGCATCTGCTCAGCCGCGCCGACCTCACCCGCCCCGACCGGGACCGTGCCCAACATGCACTGGCACAGGACTTTCTCAAGGCCGGCCTGCTGGACCGCGCCGAGGAGGCACTGAACCGCCTGGAAGGCACGCAGTACGAAGGCGAAGCACGCCTGGCGCTGCTGGCCATCTACGAGCGCTCGCGCGACTGGGCCCAGGCAGCGGCCATCGTGCGCAAGATGCAGGCCGCCGGCCAGGGGGACTTCAGCACCCGGCTGGCCCACTATCTTTGCGAAGACGCGCAATCCCAGGTGGCCCATGGCCAGCTCGACAAGGCGTTTGCGCAGCTGCAACAGGCCTTGGAGACTGCACCGCAAGCTCCGCGCCCCCGACTGGAGCTGGCCCAGCTCCAGCATCGCCAGGGCCGGTCCGCGCAGGCTTTGTCCAGCCTTCAGGCGCTGGCGCAGAACAGCCCCGCAGCCCTGCCCCTGGCCGCCAGCCTGCTTGTGGAAGTGGCCGAGGCAACAGGCGCGCTCGCCGAGGCTCGCGATCTGCTGCTCAAGCACTATGAACAGGCACCCTCGCTGGATCTGCTGCAGGCACTGGTCGCAGTCGATCAGAAAAGCGGTGACGCTGCAGCCCCCGGCCGCCAGCGCCTGGTGCAACACCTGGAGCATGAATCTTCCCTCGTGGCTGCCGCCCAATGGCTGGAAGGCGAGACACTGACCGAAGAGCAGTACCATGCCACCGTGCAGAAGGCGCTGAACCACGCCACCAAGCCTCTGACCCGCTACCGCTGCGCAGCCTGCGGCTTTGAAGCCCGCACCCATTTCTGGCATTGCCCCGGCTGCCAGAGCTGGGACAGCTACCCCGCACGCAGGGTCGAAGAGCTGTAAAGCACTTCCAGAAGACAAAAGAGCGCCCCTGGGCGCTCTTTTTCAATGCATGCAGGCGGCTCGTTTAATGGTCACCCCACTCATCGGCCGGCATATCCTGCTTGCCGATCAACCAGGGCAGGCGCGAGGACACGCCGACCAGAACCCCCACGGCCCAGAACAGGGCCGAAACACCGACCACCGTGCCCAGCGAGCCGAACAGCACCGGCATCAGCACGCTGGAGCCGTTGATGGCCATCATGCGCAATCCCAGCGCCTCGCCATGGCGCTCGGGTGGCGTGATCTGATGGATCATGCTCATCACCATGGGCTGCACCGATCCCAGCACTACGCCCAGCAAGACTGAACAGGCACCCATGGTCCAGGCTCCTGGCATGAAGGGATAAGCGATGAACAAGGCGCAGGCCGCAACCATGGCCCCCAGCACCACCTGCGATTCGGCCAGGCGGCGCGTGATGATGGGCATCAGCATGCGGATCACGGCCGCAGCAATCGCAAAAGCACCCAGGATGCTGCCTATCACCGAGGCAGGCAGTCCGCGCTCATGGCCCAGAATTGGCACGACAAAAGTGTGCACGTCCCAGCAAGAGGAAAGCGCCCAGTTCAGCAGCAACAGGCGCCTGAAGCCCCGGTTCTGTACCAGATCCCAGGCCGTTGCCTTCTGGTTCGCACTCTCGGTCTGCAACGCGGGCAGCTCCTGCACCGTTCTTGCCCAGAACCAGGCCGCCAGAGGCATCAGGGTCAGCAGCAGGAAGGCCGCCCTGAAACCTGTGGTGCTGGCCGCTTCGCCGCCGGCGTAGTCGATCAGCAGACCGGCCGCGAAGGGCCCCAAAAAATTGGAGATCGCCGGCCCGATCGCCAGCCAGCTGAAGACCTTGCGCAGCTCGTCCTTGTTGTGCGCCATACGCCCCACATGGCGCTGCAGGGCGATCAGTGCCATGCCGGCTGCGCCGCCCGTCAGCAAAGCGCTCAGGCACAGCACCGGATAAATCGGGAACAGCACCGCCACTCCCGCTCCGGAACAGGCGGCCACCACACTGATGATGAGCGGGCGCTTGAGCCCGTGACGGTCCGCATAGCGCCCCGCAGGCAGGGACAGAAACACCTGGGTCAGTGCGAACAGCGCCAGCAGCATGCCGACCGCGGCTGCGCTATAGCCCTCCTTGAGCGCCAAAAGCGGCGTGGCCATGCGCATGCCCGTCATGGTGCCGTGGATACAGACTTGCGCAAGAATCAGGCGCAGCAGGGCCGCGTTCATTCCTGGTCCTCGGCGGCAAGCTGATCACCCTCAGCCGACGCGGCCGGAAACAAGGGCTGGCCCTGACCGTCTCCATTCGGCAGCTCCTGCACATTGCGCAAATGGCGCTGAATGGCGCGCGTGCGCACACCCACCTGATCAAACTTGCGCGCGGCGGCATCGATGGACTTGCGCGTAGCCTCCACCACCTCGCCGAACTTGCCGAACTCGGTCTTGACCTGACCGAGCACACCCCAGACTTCGGAGGAGCGTTTCTCGATCGCCAGCGTCTTGAAGCCCATCTGCAGGCTGCTGAGCATAGCGGCCAGATTCGCGGGACCGGTAATCACGATGCGATGCTCATTCTGCAGCGCCTCGACCAGTCCCGGGCGGCGCAGCACCTCTGCAAACAGGCCTTCGGTGGGCAGATACATGACGGCAAAGTCCGTGGTGTGCGGCGGTGCGATGTACTTGCTGGCAATCTTTTTGGCTTCGCCGCGAATCGATGTCTCGAAGGCATTGCCTGCAGCGGCAATGGCCACGCGATCTGCGCTGTCCTGGGCATCCTGCAGGCGCTGATAATGCTCGACTGGATATTTGGCATCGATGGGCAGCCAGACGGGCTGCTCGTCGTTGCGGCCCGGCAGCCGGATGGCGAACTCGACCAGCTCATCACTGCCAGGCACGGTCTTGACGTTTCTCGCGTACTGCTCGGGCGTGAGCACATTGTCGATGATGCTGCCCAGTTGCAGCTCGCCCCAGGTGCCGCGCGACTTCACATTGGTCATCACGCGCTTCAGATCGCCTACGCTGCCCGCCAGGGTCTGCATCTCGCCCAGCCCCTTGTGCACCTGCTCCAGCCGATCGCTGACCAGCTTGAAGGACTCGCCCAGACGCTGCTCCAGCGTGGCATGCAGTTTTTCATCGACAGTGCGGCGCATCTCGTCGAGCTTGAGGGAGTTTTCGCTCTGAATCGTGGCCAGCCGCTCGTTGAGCGTTGCGCGCAGCTGCTCGGCCGTGGTCTGCTGGCCCTGTGCCAGCGCAGCCAGTTGCTGGCTCACCGCATCCTGCAACACGGCAAACTGATGGCGCAGTTGCTCACCATTGCTTCCCAGCTGATCCTTGAGCGCAGCCCCCATATTGGTACTCATATGCGTGAGCTGCTGCTGGATGTCGCCCTTGAGCGAATCCAGCGTGCCGCGTGTGGTCTCGGCCAGGGCCTCGAAGCGCTGCTGGACATGGACTGCCTGCTCTGCACTGCTTTGGGCCAGTGCCGCGCGGGCTTGCTGGCTGTCGCCCGTCAGCCGCTGCGCTAGCTGGGCAACGTCTTCACGAAAGGATGCCAGCGCCGCCGCCTGCTCGCGCCGTGCGGCCAGTGCATCTTGCTGGGCCTGGGCCAACTGGGTCTGTACATGCTGGGTGACACGGTCCAGGGCTCCATCGCTCTTGGCCACCGTCATCTGGGTACTCTGGCTGCTGCGCTCCAACTGCTGCAGCCTGACATCCAGCGCCTGCAATCCCTGCAGCAGCTGGGCTTGCAGCCTCATCGCATCAGGGCCGAGAGCAAGTTCCGTCTGACGGCGCAGCCCCTGCAGCCACCACAGCAGCACCAGAAGCAGGCCCACCATCAATACGGCCAGCGCCGCCAACCCAAGCCACCACGTAGTCACTGTCTTGCCACGCCTTTCGCACTCTTTTTTTCATAGCTGCAAGCGCTTATCAGAAAAGCGCTACAGACCTATTCATTGAATTTCCGCCCTGGGCATTGCAGACTGAAGTTTGCAAGCACTAGCGCGCAGGCAAATTATCAGTCCTCAGAGCCAAGAAAAATTCAATGCGATCAGAAGTGCTGCTTCCGACTGCAGCCTTGGTGACAGCAAGGCTGCAGTCGGTTGACACAAGAATCAGGCGTCGGGGCCCACTTGCTGGGCAATGGCCATGGCGAACTTGCCGCCGCCCACGGACCAGTCGGAATAGTCGTTTTCGTGCGTGAAGATGAACACATCGCTGGGTGCGACGTCCGCATCTTTTTCCAGATTGGCAGCGATGTTGGCGTACAGCGCGCGCTTCATGGCATCGCTGCGCCCACGGCGCATGGTGATCTCGACCACGACCACGCGGTCCGAGCGCTTGTAGCCGTTGAAAGTGCGGCTGAAGAAGAACTTCTGCTCGTCATATTCCTCAACCATATTGAACAACTCATCGGCGGGCATGCCGATGCCGTCGATCAGGGCCTGATGAATACCGTTGACGATGGCCTGGCGCTGGGCGGGCGTGGTGTCCTTGTGGACGCTGGTGCGGATAAAAGGCATTGCTGTCTCGCTTGATATAAAAAAGCCCGCTGTGCGCACAGACGCCAAGCGGGCAGAAATTATCAAAGCCGACAACGCACTCAGAGCACGTATTCGCCCTCAAACTGATATGACGTGATACGGCCTAATCTCGGCATCAGGCCAACTGATTGACGGGCGTCAGCGGCCCCTTGCCGGCAAAGAACGAGATCAGGTTGTCTGCCGCCAGCCCCGCCATGGCCGTACGCGTACCCTTGGTGGCGCTGGCGATATGAGGTGTCAGCACCACATTGGGCACGGCCAGCAGATCCGGATGCACGACAGGCTCACCCTCGAACACGTCCAGCCCCGCTGCGGCAATGCGCTTATCCTTGAGTGCCTGGGCCAGAGCCGCATCATCGACGATGCCGCCACGCGCAATATTGATCAGCGAGGCTGTGGGCTTCATCTGCGCAATTTCTGCCGCGCCTATGGTGTGGCGGTTTTCGGGGGTGAATGGCAGTACCAGCATCAGATGGTCTGCACGCTCGAGCAGCTCCTGCTTGCCGACATAGCTGGCCTTGCACTCGGTTTCCAGCGCAGCATCCAGACGCGAGCGGTTGTGATAGATCACCTCCATGCCAAAGCCGTAGGCCGCACGGCGTGCAATGGCCTGACCGATGCGGCCCATGCCCAGGATACCCAGCGTGCTGCCATGCACCTCGGCACCCGCAAACAGGTCGTAATGCCAGTCCTTCCAGAGCCCGGCACGCAGATAGTGCTCGCTCTCGGCAATGCGGCGCGCCGTGGCCATCAGCAGGGCAAAGCCGAAATCAGCCGTGGTCTCGGTCAGTACATCGGGGGCATTCGTGCCCTGCACGCCTGCGGCCGTCATCGCGGGCACATCGAAATTGTTGTAGCCCACAGCCATGTTGGCCACGATCTTGAGCTGCGGGCAGGCGGTCAGCAACTCGGCATCGATGCGCTGCGAACCCGTGGTCAGCACGCCATCCTTGCCCTGCAACTGCTGTGCCAGCTCTGCCGGAGACCAGACCACATCGTCCTGATTGGACTGCACTTCAAAATGCTGCTGCAACCGCTGCACCACCTCGGGTGAAATGGCGCGGGCAATCAAGATACGGGGCTTTTGACTCATCGCGTTGTCTCCTCATTCATCTTTTTAGAACATATCAGCTCGCCCGGCACAGCCCGAGCTATCAAGCAAGGACCGTCCCGCAGCAATGATGTCGCCCCCTCAAGGGGAGAGCCATCACCTAAACCAAATCCAGGTAATCAAAACCAGCAGAGGTACCAGCACGCAGACCGACCAGAGCATGTAGCCGAAAAAGCCCGGCATCTTCACGCCGCGATCTTCGGCAATCGCCTTGACCATGAGATTGGGCGCATTGCCAATGTATGTGTTCGCTCCCATGAACACGGCACCGGCAGAAATGGCTGTCAGCGTCAGCGCCATCTCGGTCATGAGGTGCGCGGGGTCGCCACCGGCGGTATTGAAGAACACCAGATAAGTCGGAGCGTTGTCGAGGAAGGAGGACAGCAGACCCGTGGCCCAGAAATACATGGCCGGGTTGGGCGTGCCATCGGCATTGGTGACTGCGCGCACCACGGCTCCGAACGGGCCATCGACACCGGCTTTAAGCATGGCGATGACGGGAATGATGGTCAGGAAAATACCTGCAAACAGCTTGGCCACTTCCTGCATGGGACCCCAGCCGAACTCATTGGCCTGATGCACACGAGCGGGTGTGAGCTTGAGCGAAAGCAGAACCACGGCAAGCAAACCCAGATCGCGCACCAGACCGGGCAGGCCCACATGGGTCCCGGCGATCTCGATACCCGCAGGAGTGCGCCAGATGCCGCTGACCAGCACCAGAGCCACCACCACCATCAGCAGCACAAAGTTCACACGGCCTTCAAAGCCCAGGCGGCTTTGAGCCCCGGTCACATCCATGCTGGGCGTGGGATCGGGCAGATCGGTCTCGCCCTTTTGCCCCATCAGCTTGTGATCTATCACATAGAAGATAGCCAGCAGCGCCAGCGTGAGGAATAACATCGGGCCCCAGATATGGCTCACCGTCCAGAAGAAGTCCACCCCCTTCAGAAAGCCCAGGAACAGCGGCGGATCTCCGAGCGGCGTCAACGCCCCCCCGGCATTGGAGACGATGAAGATGAAAAACACCACCACATGAGCCTGATGACGGCGGTTGTCGTTGGCGCGCAGCAAGGGACGTATCAGCAGCATCGAAGCCCCGGTCGTGCCCATGAAGCTGGCCAGCACCGCTCCAATGGCCAGGATGGCGGTATTCAACCCCGGCGAACCACGCAGATTGCCGCGCACATAGATGCCTCCGGCCACCGTGTACAAGGCGGTCAGCAGGATCACGAATGGCAGATACTCGGCCAGCAAGGCATGCACCAGATTCACGCCCGCCGCGCCCAGACCATAGACCAGCGCAAAAGGCAGCAGGAAGGCCAGCGCCCAGCCGGCAGTGACCTTGCCGAAATGGTGATGCCAGAATTGCGGAAGCAGCAGCGGCAGCAGCGCAATGGACAGCAGCATGCCCACAAACGGCAGGCCCCAGGCCACGGACATGGCTGCGCCGTCAATGTCTGCGGCCTGCGCGGTGGCCGCTGCCAGCGTCAGCAGCGCGGCCGCCGCGGTTTTCATAAAAGATTTGCTGTTCAAACGCCCATCCTCTCTGCTCTTTGCCCTGCAACAGGCATAACTCCCGCCAATGATTCTTTGATTTCTATGCCGGCGAAACCGGCTCCGGCGGCGCAATGCTGAACACCTGGCGCAGATAGGCCAGGTATTTTTCATCGTCACACATGCTCTTGCCCGGTGTGTCCGATAGCTTTGCCACGGGCTGGCCGTTGCAGCGCGTCATCTTGATCACGATCTGCAATGGCACATGCTCGGGGGGATTTCCCAAATCGTTGGTCAGATTGGTGCCGATGCCGAACGCCAGCTGGCAGCGACCGTTGAAGCGCTCGAACAACCCGATGGTTTTGGGGATGGTCAACCCGTCGCTGAAGATCAGCACCTTGCTCAGCGGATCGATCTTGTTGGCCTTGTAATGCGCTATCAGGCGCTCGCCCCACTCAAACGGGTCGCCGCTGTCATGACGCGCACCGTCAAAAAGCTTGCAGAAGTACAGATCGAAATCACGCAGAAAGGCCGACATGCCATAGACGTCGGACAGCGCAATCCCCAGATCGCCCCGGTACTCGCGCGCCCAGGACTCGAAGCCGAAGATCTGGCTGTCGCGCAGGCGCGGGCCCAGCGACTGGCAGGCCTGCAGATATTCATGGGCCAAGGTGCCCAGCGGGATCAGGCCCAGCTTCATCGCATACAGCACATTGCTGGTGCCCGCCAGTTGCCCCTTGCGCTGACCGTTGACGCGCGCCGCCCCCGAATGACCCAGCCTGGCGCAAAGCACCCGCAGCACCTCTTCATGCCAGGCTCTGGAAAAGCGCCTGCGGGTGCCGTAATCGGCAATCTTGAGCGTCTCAAGGCCAGGCGCCTGCAGCAGCTCGATCTTCTCGTCCAGGCGCTTGCGTCCTTCCAGAAAGTTGGGGACGGGCTGGGTGTTGCGGAAATACACCTCGTTGACGATGGCCAGCACCGGGATCTCGAACAAGATGGTGTGCAGCCAAGGGCCCTGGATGGTGATGTCGATCTCGCCGCTGGCCAGGGGCGTGACCGTGATGTATTTGTCGTTGAGCTGGAACAGGCTCAGGAAATCGACAAAATCGCTCTTGATGAAACGCAGCGAACTCAGATAGGCCAGCTCGGCATCTTGAAAGCGCAGCTTGCACAGAGAGCGGATTTCTTCGCGGATTTCATTGACGTACGGAGCCAGTTGCACGCCAGGGTTGCGGCATTTGAAGCGGTACTCCACCTGCGCGCCCGGAAACTGATGCAGCACCACCTGCATCATCGTGAATTTGTACAGGTCGGTGTCTAGCAGACTGGTGATGATCATGGACGACGGTGGGCCTGACGGTCCGTTCAGTCATGGAACAAGGCTGGCTCAAATACAGGCTGCGCCAGCCTCAACAGAGACTGATGAGTGTAGGCTATTCCACACCCTGCACCGTACTCACGGCCCCTAAGCGCTTCTTGCAGATGCGGGCTTCGGATTTGCCGCCCGATATATCAATCGGATCAGAATCAAACCTTTGATAAACATACGCAAGAAGCTATCGTTTTTGCTATTCACCAGCGGGCTCTGCACGCAGCAGTGACTGTAGTGCCGCCCGCAAGGGCTCGGGCAAAGGCACGGGCCGGCGCGTCTGTCTGTCGACATAGACATGCACAAAATGCCCGGCAGCAGCCGACTGACTCGCCCCCCTGGCAAACAGACCCACTTCATAGCGCACGCTGGAGCTCCCCAGATGGGCCACGCGAATACCCGCTTCCACGGCTTGCGGGAAAGCCAACGAGGCAAAGTAATTGCACTGGGTCTCTATCACCAGGCCAATCGTCTGCCCATCATGAATATCCAACGCGCCCTGCTCTATCAGATACGCATTGACCGCGGTATCAAACCAGCTGTAGTAGATGACGTTGTTCACATGACCGTAAACATCGTTGTCCGACCAACGGGTGCTGATTTCACGAAACACGGGATAGGAGTCGCGCGCCTGCGGCTGGGCGCGCAAAGGTTTGCCATGAGATAACGATGCAGTCATGCAGTCATTTTGCAGAGCCGCCCCGGCGCCGCCAGCACCACCGCGACAGGGCTTGCAGGTTGTCACTCATCAACGCATGACGCACCGCACAAAGAAAACACGCTACTTCAAATTTTGTCAGTTATCAGACATAACAAAGTCTTTTAAAAATCAGATACTTATCAAAAACAAAGAGTCATTAATTTTTTTGCTGCAGCGCAGCAAATTAAAGCTTGCATTGCCACAAATTCTCTTTCACAATGCACCCATGCTGCACTGCAACATACGACTGGCAAAGATAGCGGTCATGTCAGAGCAGACGTTTCCTCCGGTCCGATCCCTTTGTTAGATCCGTAATTTTGGAGAATTGCCATGAGCCTGACCCCTGACCAAATCCTGAGCGCACAAAAAGCCCACTTCGAGACACTGTTCGGCCTGACCAGCAAAGCTTTCGAAGGCGTGGAAAAGCTGGTGGAACTGAACGTCACCGCCTCGCGCGCCGCACTGGCCGAAGCTGCCCAGCACACCCAGGCCGTGCTCAGCGTCAAGGACGCCCAGGAACTGCTGACTCTGCAAGCAGGCCTGTTCCAGCCT
The DNA here is from genome assembly GCF_039581415.1 of Comamonas sp. F1-6. Classification (NCBI taxonomy): domain Bacteria; kingdom Pseudomonadati; phylum Pseudomonadota; class Betaproteobacteria; order Burkholderiales; family Comamonadaceae; genus Comamonas; species Comamonas sp. F1-6. The sequence goes on along the minus strand of NZ_JBCPWN010000038.1, from coordinate 1,410 downwards.
CTGGCCGAGAAAACCGCTTCCTACAGCCGCCACCTGTACGACATCGCCAGCAACACTGCCGGCGAATTCAACAAGACGCTGGAAGCCCAGTCCACCGAAGCTCGCAAGAACTTCAATGCCCTGCTGGACAACACGACCAAGAATGCTCCTGCCGGTTCCGAATCCGCTGTTGCCATGGTCAAGAGCGCAGTCTCTGCCGCCAACAACGCTTTCGAATCCGTGCAAAAGGCTGTGAAGCAAGCCTCCGACATGGCCGAAGCCAACTTCAACGCTGCCACCAAGACAGCAACCGAAGCTGTCAAGGCCACGACCGCTGCCAAGCGTTAAGAACATGGTTATTGACATGCTTGGCAAAGACTAGGGTTTACCCTATAATCACCAGCATGTCAGGTCAGCATACATTGAATCAGATGCTGACCTTGCGCAAGTTGTCTCCTTGGATCCTCCTGAAACCCCCGTTTCATGGATCCCTTCAAAGCCCAGTCTTCCCGATTGGGCTTTTTTTTATGCGCGCTTTCCTCAGGTCGCCAGTTCCTTCACTCTGTGCATAATTGACGTTTACGTCAACGTCAATAGACATCGAACAAGGAGACAGTTCATGCAGATTCAGGATCGCGTATTCATCGTGACTGGTGGCGCTTCAGGCTTGGGCGAAGGTACGGCGCGCATGCTGGCCGCCAACGGCGGCAAGGTCGTGATTGCCGACATGAATGCAGAGCGCGGCGAGGCCGTAGCCAGTGAGATCGATGGCGTCTATCTGCGCTGCGATGTCAGCAATGAGGCCGATGGTCAGGCCGTGGTCGCCAAAGCCACCAGCCTGGGCAAACTCGCCGGCCTGATCAACGGCGCCGGTATTGCACCGGCCGAGAAAACCGTAGGCAAAAGCGGCCCGCACAGCCTGGCCGTCTATACCAAGACCATCATGGTCAACCTGGTCGGCACCTTCAACATGATTCGCCTGGCAGCGGATGCCATGAGCAAGAACGAGCCAGAGCCTACCGGCGAGCGCGGTGTGCTGATTTCTACCGCCAGCGTCGCAGCCTATGACGGCCAGATCGGTCAGGCCGCCTACTCTGCCTCCAAGGGCGGCGTGGTCGGCATGACGCTACCCATTGCTCGCGACCTGGCTCGCAGCGGTATTCGCAATATGACGATTGCTCCCGGCATCTTCGGCACCCCCATGCTGTTCACCATGCCGCAGGAAGTTCAGGATGCACTGGCCGCCAGCGTGCCCTTCCCCAGTCGCCTGGGCAAACCCGAGGACTACGCCAAGCTGGTCAAGCAGATCCTGGAAAACGACATGCTCAATGGTGAAGTCATCCGCCTGGACGGCGCCATTCGCATGGCCCCGAAATAATGGGTAAATCAAAGGCCTTGCCGCAAGGCCTTTTCTCGGGATCCCGGGCAAAG
>NZ_JBCPWN010000037.1:0-25775 GCF_039581415.1 Comamonas sp. F1-6 | reverse complement strand
GTGACTGCAGAGCGGGGGCACCGGGCTTTAGCTGCGCAGCTTGTGCGACGAGAATTGTTGGAAATGTCTGGACAGAGCGCTTGGCGCCGCTGCGGCTCGGTCATGGTTGTTGTTGATGACCGCATCCAAAGGATGTACCCAGCATGGATTCAAGCTGGCGTCATAGCCAGCCGGCTCGGCGAAAGCGGTAGTAGACATAGCTGCACACGCAGACAATCAGCAGCAGTGCAACAGGGTAGCCATACTGCCACTTCAGCTCTGGCATATGCTCGAAATTCATTCCCCAGATGCCCACAAAGGCAGTACAGATCGCAAAGATGCTCGCCCAGGCTGCCAGTCGCTTGGTGACTTCGCTTTCATCGATTGTGACCAGCGCGAGGTTGACCTGCATCGCAGTCGCTATGGTGTCGCGCATTCCCTCGATGAGGCCGTTGATGCGGACCAGGTGGTCGGCTACATCGCGGAAGTAGTCCTGCGATCCCGCGCAGACCTGAGGCACACGTCCGCCGTGGAGCTTGCTCACGGCCTCCAGCAATGGAGCAACCGCGTGCTTGAGGATCATGACACGTTGCTTCAGCCCATACAGCTGCTTGATGCTCTCGCGTGCAGCTCGCTGCGTGAAAATCTGTAGCTCGACCGCTTCCAGCTCGGCTTCCAGGGCTTCAATGATGGGGAAGTAGCGGTCAACCACCGCGTCCATCAGTGCATACAAGACAAAGCCTGAGCCGTGCTTAAGTAGCTCGGGCTCTTTCTCGCAGCGATCCCGCACTCCCAGAAAACCTTGTTTGCTGCGATTTCGGACCGACAGAACGTAGTTGGAGCCGATGAACACATCCACCTCACCCAGGTTGAAATGGCCGGGTTGAGCGGGATCAGGCTCCAGAAGATGCATGACTGTGAAGAGGGACTGGCCGTATTCCTCGATCTTGGGCCTTTGGTGTCCGTGGCTGGCATCCTCCACGGCGAGTTCGTGCAGGTTGAACTCTTCACGCATTTCGTCCAGCTCAGCCGACGTCGCATCGGACAAGGCGACCCAGACAAAGCAGTCAGGCCTTGCGATGTACTCGCTGATATCGGCGACAGCAATATCTGCCAGCTTGGATCCCTTTTCGTAGGCAACGCAATTGATCAGCATCGAGATCCTCTTTCCACAATCGAAAGGCTCAATGGTGCCATGCCTCTATCACGGCAGAGGTCAACGATGGACAGACACTGCCTGGGCTCGGGAGAGATGGACAAGTGTTGTTCAACGTCCTTTCTTCCACTGGTGCGGTTGTGGCAGTAAAGCTGGCTGTTTGCCGGGAGCGGGATCGAACCGCCAGAGCCAGGTGAACTGACGCTTGGAGCAGGCGTCCTGCAGGCCACTGGCGGCTGTGGATTCGGCTGGGCAGCAACGGCTTGAAGGACTGCTGTTGGAGCAAAGGACGAAATGGGGCTCTCGGCCAGGAGCAGTCGCTGACAACCTGCCGACAGGTGACGGTATTAGGCTGGTTGTCGACATCCCGTTGTATTGGGCCGATGGCCGCTGCCATCTTTACCAGTCATTGGGATTTCCCTTTGACCGCCAGCGGCTGTCGTCAGTTGACCTGCATCTGGGCCTTGCGTGCCACCTCGCCCAGTCGTTTGTATTCGGACTGTGTCAGCGCTTCGAAGCCCTGGGCCGCAGACCCCTTGGGGGTGAATCCGGCCTGCACCAGTTTGTCCTTGACGGCCGGATCGCTCAGGGCCTGGTTGATGGCGGTATTGAGTTTGGCTGTGATGGCTGGATCGAGCTTGGCTGGGCCATATACGCCGAACCATGGATCGACTGCGTAGCCTTTGAGACCGCTCTCCGCGATTGTCGGCACATTGGGTAACGACGGGCTGCGCTCGCTGCCTGCCACGGCCAGTGCTTTGAGCTTGCCTGCCTGAATGTGTGGCAGGGAAGCGGGCAGGTTATCAAACATGGCGGGTAGGTGGCCGCCAAGCATGTCGGTAATACCCGGTACGCTGCCTTTATAGGGCACATGGACGGTATCCAGGCCAGTCATTTGCGCAAACATCACGCCAGCCAGGTGCATGCTGGTTCCGGCGCCGGCAGTACCGTACTGAAAGCCTGGGTTCGCTTTGATGTAGGCGATGAATTCCTGCACATTGTTTGCCGGGAAGCTCTTGCCCACCTCCAGCACGATGGTGGAGTAGCCCAGCATGGAAACCGCCGTGAAGTCCTTGCGGGGATCAAACGCCATCGATTTGTAGATGTGCGGGTTGAGCGCATTGGTGGAGATGGCTCCGAAACCGATCGTGTAGCCGTCAGGCTTGGACTTTGCCACCACATCCATGCCGATATTGCCTCCGGCGCCGGGCTTGTTCTCGATCACCACAGCTTGGCCCAGCGTACGTGCCATGTGCTCGCCCACGACTCGTGCCACGAGATCGGTTGTTCCACCAGCCAGATACGGAACGACAAAAGTAATTGGCTTTTGCGGGAAAGCTGCTTCCGCGCGAGCGGTTGCCATGGTGGTGAGCGCACTTGCGGCGGCAATTGACGCGAGTATCTGTCGACGATTCACGGGGTCTCCTTGGTAGTTCTATTGGGCAGCATTTGAAGTCGATATCCGGAATCTGCTTGAAGCAAGGCCTTGGAGGCCGTTGTCGCCCGAAGCAGGGTGACAAGCAGTGTATTTGTTCAAAGCAGTCCGTGGGAGCTCAATCTGGCAAGTGCTGACCAAGGACTGGGCTCAGGTGCGGATACACCCCCGTGCAGCACTGCCTTCGACTGCATGTTCCCGCTGACCTGATTATTTGTGCCGGCTATGACTGACCTGTCCGGTGATAGCGAGCAGCTGCGTTCGGCTAAGAGTCTTTAGCCGGCGTCTGGCAGCTCCAGCAACACGCCGCTGCCGTCGCCAATGGCCACCACATCGCAGTTGTGGCCGGGACCGCCGCGATCCACAACGAGAAAACGTGCGGGGGCCTGTAGGGCAATCAGGGAGTGATGCCAAACGCCGCGGTGGTAGTTCACCCCCTGGCGGCCATTAGTCACGAAGGCCTGCAGGTCGCAGGGTTGCACGCTTTCGCCCGCAGCCGCGACAACGACGACGAAAGGGGTCTCCTGCAATGGCACGAAGGCCTGGCTGCCCAGCGGGTGGCGTTCCATTTCCTCCAGCCGCAGCGGCAACTCGTAAGGCAGGGTGTGGAACAGATTGATCAGCGCGTGGCCTTCTGCGCCACCGGCGTCCACCTGCGCCAGCGCGTGGTAGCGCTCGGTCATGCCGTGGTTGATCTGCAAAGGGGCATGCCCAGCGCTTTCGATCACGTCACCAAAGCGGGCAAAGGCTTCGGCAGTCAGGGGCTGAATGCTAAGGCGGTGGAGGACAGGGGTGCCGCAGGAGGCGGGCGTGGTTGCCAGGACAGTGGTCATAAAAGGTTGTTGCTTGAGTTGGTCTAACTGGTAATACCAGTATGTTTTGCCTTAGCGACTTTGTCAAATTGCAAATTTAAAGAGTGGCTAGGGTAATTGCGAGTGCGCAATGTCTTGATCTTGATTATGGTTGCGATCGTTAATTCATACCGGTAATACCAGTTACGAAAACCACCGCCAACAAGGATCCAAGATGTCATCCCTTTCCTCCACCCCTGACGCTGCCGCACCGGCAGCCACGCTTGCCGGCGAAACCGCCGCCGAGGCCGCGGTCTACCGCAAGGTCGCCTGGCGTCTGCTTCCCTTCATCATGGCCTGCTATGTGGCGGCCTACCTGGACCGGGTCAACGTGGGCTTTGCCAAGCTGCACATGCTGGCGGACCTGCAGTTCAGCGAGGCCATGTACGGCCTCGGTGCGGGGCTGTTTTTCATCGGCTACTTCTTCTTCGAAGTGCCGAGCAACATGCTCATGCACCGCATAGGTGCCAAGGCTACGATTGCCCGCATCATGATCATGTGGAGCCTGATCTCGGCAGCCATGATGTTCGTGACCACGCCCATGCAGTTCTATGTGCTGCGCTTCCTGCTGGGCGCGGCCGAGGCGGGCTTCTACCCCGGCATGATCCTGTACATGACCTACTGGTTCCCGTCGTACCGGCGCGCGCGCATGGTGGCGCTGTTCATGTGCGCGATCCCGGTCTCGGGCATTCTGGGCGGGCCGCTGTCGGGCGGCATCATGGACCTGATGCAGGGCGTGGCCGGCCTGCGTGGCTGGCAGTGGCTGTTCCTGATCGAGGCCATACCCTCCCTGCTGCTGGGCATTGCCGTGCTCTGGTATCTGGACAACAACATCCGCAGCGCGCGCTGGCTCAGCGAATCGGAAAAGACGCTGCTCGAGCGCAACATCGCCCGCGAGAACGCCAGCAAGGCAGACAGCCACATGACGCTGCGCGCGCTGTTCGCCGATCCGCGCATCATCAAGATGGCCATGATCTGCTTTTGCACGGTGATGGGCCAGTACGGCCTGACCTTCTGGCTGCCCTCACTGATCCGCCAGTCAGGCGTGGAAGGCGCCTTCCAGATCGGCCTGCTGACGGCCGTACCGTTCTCGGTGGCCGTGGTGTCCATGAACCTGGTCAGCCGCAGCTCGGACCGCATGCGCGAGCGCCGCTGGCACCTGATCGTGCCGTTCTGCGTGGGGGCCGCGGGGCTGATGCTGTCGGCCGTCTTCAGCGGCAACGTCTATCTGTCACTGGCCGCCCTGGCGCTGGCTGCAGGCGGCAGCCTCGCAACCTCGCCGCTGTTCTGGAGCCTGCCCACGGCCATTCTGTCCAGCGCAGGGGCAGCGGCAGGCATTGCGCTGATCAACTCCTTCGCCAATCTGGCTGGCTTCATCAGCCCTTACATGATCGGCCTGATCAAGGATGCGACCCAGAGCACCAATGCCGCCATGTTCGTGCTGGCCGGCGTGCTGCTGCTCGGTGCCTTTCTGACCTATACCGTGCCGGCCAAGCTGGTCAACAAGTAGCCTCGCATCGCGGCAGTCACCGTTCGGAAGCACTGCCGCAGTGCGGTCTGGAACAATGTCAGGGGCAGTGTTCGAAGCGGGATGTGCTGCGCAGTCGTTAAGATGGCGCGCATCCCCCTTTTTGCGATGAACGATCTCCCCCGAATGGAACCCTCTGTCTCCCCCAATGTCGCCGTTGCCAGCCAGGCCGCCCGTTTGATTCGGGACTGGATCGAAGCCGGCACCTATCCGGTGGGCTCACTGCTGCCCTCGCAGCGCGATCTGTCGGAACAACTGGGCATCAGCCGGACGTCATTGCGCGAGGCCTTGTCAACGCTACAGGGGCTGGGGCTGGTCGTGGCGCGGCCCGGCAAGGGCATGTATGTAACCGAGGCGTCCGAGGCGCCAGCCAGCGAGGCCTGGCGCTTTGCCGATTCGCATGCGCTCACCGATGTCTATCAGCTACGCTACGCACTGGAAGGCTTTGCGGCGCGCCTTGCGGCCCTGGTGGTACAGCCCGAGGACCTGACGCTGCTGCGGGCCAACCTGCAGGGCATGCAGCAATGCATAGAGGCCTCGGACTTCCTGCAAGCCAGTCGTCTGGATTTCGATTTCCACATGCAGATCGCCACCATCTCGGGCAATCACGCGATTGCCGACGTGCTGCGCGGCAGCGGCGAAGTCATGCAGGAGAGCCAGCGCCTGCCGTTCTACAAGCGCGGCGCGCGCCATGCCACCTGCGAGGAGCATGCGGCCATCATCGACGGCCTTGCACAGGGCCGGCCGGAGCTGGCGCAGCAGGCCATGTCAGCGCACATCGTGCAGGCTGCCCAGCGTGCTGGCGTGCACTTTCCAACCGGCTAGGAGCTGTTCTCCCGATTCAAAGGACGGCTTTTTACGCAAAATAAGGCGCTCATCATTTGTGCTGAGGCGTGAGCACATTACCAGTGCGAGACGGCTATAGCGACGGGTTGGGCCTCAGACTTGGTAGAGTCCCCAGCAGCCCGACCTCCCCAGCACGCCGTTAGATTCGCACTATCTCCCATGAATGCAGTTGAGCACTTCCCGGCAGGGCAGACGCTAGAACCACCAGCGATGAAAACTGACTCGCATACCTATGAGCCCCGCAAAGGGCACGGACTGCCGCATGATCCCTTCAACGCCATCGTCGGCCCGCGGCCGATCGGATGGATTTCGAGCAGGAGCGCGAGCGGACAGGTCAATCTGGCACCCTACAGCTTCTTTAACGCCTTCAACTACGTCCCTCCCATCATCGGCTTCTCCAGCATCGGCTGGAAAGACACGGTGCGCAACATCCAGGAGACTGGCGAGTTCGCGTGGAATCTGGCCACGCGTGAGCTAGCCGATGCCATGAACCAGACCTGTGCCGCCGTCCCTGCGGAGGTGGATGAGTTCGAGCTGGCAGGGCTAGAAGCCGTGGATTCGGAGTTGATACGGGTGCCCAGAGTCGCACAGAGCCCGGTGACCTTCGAATGCCGATTGACCGACATCCACCAGTTGCGTACCGCCAGCCATGAGTCGATTCCGTCTTGGCTCGTGCTTGGGGAGGTGGTAAAGGTCTACATCGATCATCGGCTGCTCAAGGACGGTGTGTTCGACACGGCCAATGCCGGGGTGATTCTCCGCGCGGGAGGCCCTGCAGACTATTTCTCGATTGGCGATGAGCAGAAGTTCCGCATGTATCGTCCCTAGTAGCAGATGGCATGAGCCTGCCCTTGCAAGCTCAGGTTGAGCCCAATATCGGTTGCCTGGGTGTCTGCAATGTGGCCGACACCTTGAATTCAGGACTTCGCTACGACAGGCAACGACCGCTGCACATCAGACATTGCCGGTGGAAGCTCGAACGAGAGCCACGGGTCGACACAAGCCTGTCAGGGCAAGCGGAAGCCGTCCTTCGTTTGGGTAGCGGCGAATCACGCAAACGCATGACCGATCCTGAGGGCGAAGCGGCCCTTCGAGGCAGACGGCGTTCAACGGCTTGTGTTGGTGATTGCTGTCACTCAGGCGCAGGGCCGTGGATGGCTCAGATCAGCTTGAAGCAGTCAACTGAGGGAGTGCCTTCAAGAACAGCTTCTGGCCGGGAATGCTAGCTCGCCCCAACGCCACATTGCAGGCTTTGAGGGCGGCAGGTCTCCGTCTGCTCAGAGATCTCGCGTGCATCGTCGACCTTGATGTTCAGGCACCTCGGTGTCGACTCCGGCTTGGAGTGGCCGGGCAGCAGCTGCACAGCGCACCCGGCTATTGCGCAGCGTCACGCAATTCCCTGCGCCAGGCCTTGCTGAGCAAGGTCTTTACCTCCTCATCCGTGGTCTGAGCGAAATCGCGGTACCACTGGCCCACGGAAAAGAAGGGCGCTGGAGTGAGCAGGCATATCAGCTGGTCGACCAGAGGGCGCAGCATCGCCAGCGTCTCCACAGGTGCGACCGGTACGGCGACTGCGATGTGTGCTGGCGACTGCAAGCGTACCGCAGCAATCGCCGCACGCATGGTGGCACCGGTCGCCAGTCCATCATCGACCAGTATCACCCGTTGCCCAGTCACGGCTGGCGCGGGACGTTTGCCCCGATAGGCCAGGTCACGGCGCCGCAGCTCCAGAACTTCCTGTTGCGCGACTGCGTCGATGGCCGCTGGGGAGATGTACAGGCCACGGATGAGATCATCGTTCAACACCCGCACGCCGCCGCTGGCAATGGCGCCCATCGCCATCTCCTTATGGCCGGGCGTGCCTAGTTTGCGCACCAGCATCAAATCCAGCCGCAGGGCCAGTGCGCTGGCAACCTCATAGGCGACCGGCACGCCGCCCCGTGGCAAGGCCAGCACGAGCACATCGGCTTGCTCGCGCCACGCCGCCAATGCCGCGGCCAGGGCCCGGCCAGCATCTGCCCGGTCACGAAACGAAGTATCCGGTCTCATGTCTTCGGCTCCTCAGCACCCACAGCTTTACTATGCGCCTGATTTGCGTGCCTCGGGCGGCTGCTTCAGGCAATCCCCGCCTATGAGCAACTTCATCAAGCAGCGACTGCAGAGCCGAGACGCCGGGATGTAGCGGTGCAGCTTGCGCGACTGGCCTTGTTGGACACGTTTGGGTCGAGTGAACAGTTCTGCAATTGGAGCTGCTTGCACAACCCTTGATACGTCGTTGCTTCGCCTTGTCGTACTTCTCTGCACAGCCTGCGGCTTCGCGCCTTGTCTCAACCGCAAACCGTCCGTTTGCCGGGTCGTGGTAGCCGCTTTGAAGTGGCTGGCCCAAGCCCGGCAGGATTTGCACATTGCGCCCACTGAAGCTCGCAATTCAGGTCTCATCGCCAGGCCCAGATCAGGAGCAGGGCGGTGGCATTGCATGCAAACAGATGCCGAGTAAAGCGAAGCCGAATATCAAGGCATTCGAATTTTTGCGAGTCTTTGTCTGATAGCTAAGCAAAATGAGTTGTGAATGATCTCGAATAATGAGCTTTCTTCAAAAATAGATCAATCAATTGAAGAGAGATGTATTTATTCGTCAAATACAAAACTGAGTGGAGGTTTGCATAAACAGTGAGAGCCGAAACCCACCGGTGTTTTGAGAATTTTCCTAAACCTGAATGCCACCGAGCCAGATATCATTTAATGTCCAAAAAATATTGGATGAATAATGGCGAAATCTCTCAAATCTCTATTTCGATCAAAGGGTTCTCCGAAAAATCTTTCGCGGATATCTTTTCTGTTGTTCTCCACTCTGCTGTCGACTGCTGCAAGGGCTGATTTTTGCTAAGTTCGTATTGACGACAGTGAGACGATCGCAGATTCGCTGCATTGGGAATTTCCTTCTTTTAAAACTGCGGATTTTGATCCCAATGTTCCTTTGGGTACGGTGCTATATAGCTCCAACTCAAAAGCCAATGGAGAAGGAGGGAGGGCGATATGCCCTTTCGATATTGGTGTTGTTGTCTATGCTGTTCCGTTTAATCTCGGTATGGGTGGATGGAATACGTACAAGACTCCAATCGAGGGCATTGGAATACGAGTCAAAGGCGGCATTAACCAGCAGCAGTGGTGGCCGCAACAGAAAGACTTTGGAACTACAACTTGGCTTAACATGGCTGCGGCCGACAATTTCACCGTTGAACTTGTGAAAATAGGCAAGATTACTGCTGGCGGACACATATCTGGAGCCATCGGTGAAACCACGTTTGTCAATTACGGTTATGTCGCTCGACGAATATATCTTCAGGGGGATGGCATTGAGGTCCGACCCAGAGTGCCATCTTGCGCACTGCAAACAAAAACTGTCAGTGTTGAACTGGAGGGCGACATTAGCGAGCTGACCGACAAGAGCGCAGGGCCAACCAAAGATTTCAACCTGAGGCTGCAGTGCTCGGGCGGAGATGCCCACACAACGACAAGAATGTTCATTGTTATGTCGGATCCCATGAACCCCTCTAACCGTTCGAGCACACTTTCTCTCTCCAACGATTCCGAGGCAAAGAATGTCGGGATAGAAATCCTGCGAGAAAATGGCGAGCTTGTCCGCTACGGCCCGGAATCCGGGGCGGAGAACCAATGGATGGTCGGCGAGTTTGGTAATGTGCCCGTGGACATCAAGTTGAGGGCGCGCTACGTCGGAACGTCGATGATTCTCAAGCCTACTGTCGGCACTGCAAATGCCTATGCCACGTTTGTCATCAGCTATAAATAAGATCGTTATCAGAAAAGTGCCCGCCCTCCGTGATGGAGGCCGGGCTTTTTTTATATCTGGAGTGCATCAGCTTGAGCCGCTACAGCCTGGTGTGCCCGGTGTGCCTGGTGCGCTTGGTGTGAGCAGCAGCGTGCCCTGGGGAGTTCGATGGCCATCGATCCAGGATCGTCTGGATAGGGCACTTTCTTGAGGTGTTTCGGTCTTGCTCTTCAAGGCTCTGGATATTGCACATCGCTGGAGCGCGATCCAGAGCAGGAACCAGATCAAGCTTGCAGGCTTTGGAAAGCTGCGCATCCGCTTTGAAAGGCGCCTGGATATTCACAAAGCCTTGCTTGACGCCGGCGGCTGCTGCAATTTGCTGGGCACGCCCGGCAGCAGGTGGTCTAGAAGCGCGCCGCTCTTGGGTCGTTCTCAGACCTTGTCAGACCGTTCTCAGGCCGCTCTCTGGTCGTTCTTGGGCCGCTTTCAAGGCGCGAAGTTGTTCGAGCGGTGCAGAGCGGTCGGTTCAATCCATTCCGTTTGCCGCATATCGTTTGCCAGCATAGGGAGCTTGCCGACGAAGATGGCGCTCTGACTGTTGCCAGCTTCGGGCGCCTGCACGTGCAGGGCCCATCACTCTATCTGGCAATCTGGCCGGGGACTCAAAAAAAGGGCGGGAGTCGCTTCCCGCCATGTTGGCTTATGAGGCGTCTGCCTTGGGACGCCGCAGATCGCTCGCTGCAATGGAGCCAGGGTCCTTGCGCTCGGGAGAGGGCGGGATGGGTGTTGTGCAGGTGAGCGGGTGGCGCTGATAATTTTCGCCCTCGACCTTTGGCGGCAGCGTATAGCTGACGCGGCATGTGGCCTCATCCCAGCGTATGTCGAGCATGCCTTGCTCGCGGTCTGCGGGCAGCAAGGTCAGGACGCGGCCGCGCGGGTCGGTGATTCCCAGCCTTGTGCCATCGAGCTCGTCGACAGTCGCTCCAAACGGCAGGGGCTTGCCGTCGGCCCCGCGCAAATCGAACTGCACGCGGCGCCCGCTCACTGCCGTGAACTTGGCCAGCCCGGCTGCACCACGTGTAGGTACCACCATCTGCGCGCCGTTGGTGATATCGACGTCCTTGGACAGTCCCTGTGTCCTGAGCGTCACCAGGTTGCCGCGAAAGGGCGTGGCGCTGGGGATGATTGCATAGCCATTGCGGCCCGTCTCGACGCCGGAGAAGCTCGAGATTGCCACGCCAGGCACCGGCGGCTCGATCTTGGCGAGCATGAAGGTTTCACTCAATCCCTGCCCGAGGTTGACGCCGCCTGCGTGAGCCACGACGGACCCCGACGCCGAGAAATTGCTCGCACGGTATCGGTCCCCATGGGTGTAGCTGGCATTGAGGCGGCCAAACGAGGTCGCGGTGCCCACGCCGATCGAGGCGTCTCGCTGGCCGTCCGCATCCTTGTTGCCGGCCACGGTGTAGCTGACATGCCTCTCGAGGGGAAGAGCGCCGGAGACGCCGGCCTGCGCACTTGTACCGGCACGTTGTCGGCTCAGTGTGGAGAATGCGTGCGTGGAGTCTCCCGGGCCACCCAAGGGCATGCTGAGAGTGAGCATGAAGGTGTTGTCATGACGGGGCATGGGCCCGTTTGCCCAGGAGGAATGCAGGTTTCGTGATTGCGTATAGGAGATGTTGTAGTTCAGCTTGCCGATCGAGTTGCTGTACGCCAGTGACAGGCTGCGGGAAGAGGTTCCATTCCAGTTCTTGCCATAGGATCCATTCAGATAGATATGGCCACGGCCGATAGGTTGAGAGAGGTAGCCGTCCAGACGCTGTCTGCTGGCACGCCCCAAGTTCAGATACGAGCCGGGTCGCGAGCCGGACTGTGTGCCGTTTCGCTCGATGTGATCGGAGAGCGTGCGAAATCCCTCGCGCAAGCCATGCTGCACATTGAAGGAGACATGGGATCCGGTCGCTTCGACAAATTTTGCATAGCGAAGGTTGAGACGATCTCCGCTTGTCGATGAGCCGCCGGCGTTGCTGCGCGAGTGGATGGCGTCCAGAGACACCGCGCCAATCGGCGTGTTCATGCCTGCACCCAGCGAGTAAGACAAATAGCCGGGCGAGGCCTGCAGGCCGGCCGCCAGGCTGGTATTGGCCGTCAGGCCGTAGATCACCGATCCGCTGGCAAAACCGGGCCGCTCCTGCTGGCGACGATCCAGGCGCACCTGGCCGGCAGCAATGTCGTACTTGATCCGGCCCTCGCGGACCATCAGCGGAGGGCTTGCGAATGACTGCCGAAATACACGCCGGACCCCGCTAGCTTCAATGACGGCGATTTCCAGGTCGCCGTTCGTGCCGGAAGGCTGCAAATCGGTGATTGCAAATGGCCCGGGAGAAACGGTAGTCGTATAGAGCAGATAGCCATTCTGGCGAACTTCCACGGTCGCATTGCTTTCCGCCGTCCCTCGGATCACGGGCGCGTAACCTCGCTCTTCGTCAGGTCGCATCGCCTCATCGGAGGCCAGTTGCATGCCGAGAAAGCGCACGTTGTCGAACAACGGCGAATAGGTGTATGTCTCTCCCACGACCATCTGGCTTTTGATGGTGTTGAAGCCGCGCTGCAGATAGGTGTTCTGGCTATTGAACTTCGACGGCCGACGGCTTCCCGAAGTGAAATACGAGTCGTTGCGCAAGCGCCATTCGCCCAGGTTGACACCTGAACGGATGCTGGCGCTGAGATCATTCTGAGAGCTGCTGTGCCGCAACTCGCTGCGGCGTGCATTGAGGCTGTAGTTGAGGAAGGCGACATCGGCACCTTCCTCCCACAGGGAGGGGTCGATATAGCCACGACGAAGCGAGGTCATGTAGATCTGCGGCACGCTCAGGTTCAGACGCAGGCTTGCCATATCGTATGCGGCGCTTGCGTCCGGTATGGCTTCCGCCAGGCGCATGCAGGTGGCGCCTTGCTCCAAGGGGGTGGGGAGCTTGCCCAGATCAACCCCGCCTTGCTCCAGCATGGCCACGGTAATGCATGGCTCGATTTCGTCGCTTTTGGGGTTGTGGGAGAACTCGACATCCATGCGGCCGGCCAGCATCTGGTTGATGTAGATGTCGACGCGTTGGAAGCCCGGAGGAACGCCTGAGCCGGCCAGCAATGTCCGGATGTCGGTGGTGGAAGTCATTCCGTAGAGGAAGGCCGTGTTGTAGCTGACGACGAATGAGCCGTCCAGCGCTGCAACCTGTACCGGTTGAGGCTTCTTGAGGGACGCCGCAGCCCCGCCCTGTGCTGGGCGCAGTGTCACTTGTTCCGCCCATGCTCCTGTGCCAACGGCTTGAGAGGCACACAGCACGCCAGCCAGCCAGCGGTGAAGCAGGTGATGAGAGGACATGGATCAGAGAGCAAATTGGTGGGCTGCCTCCAAAAAAGGCGCAAGGAATCCCTATCCGCTGATTTGCGGCGGAATTCTTGTTCGAGCCCGGGAATGAGGAAGACAGGGCGCAGAAGAGGGCGCGCCCCGCCGCGACTAGTCTGTTTTGACTGCTGCAGGAGACTCGGCGGAGTCACCAGAGAGTTGGACCTCATAGGCGTCAACGCCACCGAAGTCGTTGATGAGCTTGAAAGCGATCTTGGAGTTGCGCTCTAGATCGTCTGCCGAAAGCATGCGTGTCTCGCCAGGGGCGATCATTTCCGGCGTAGGCAGTTCCTTCCCGCCAGCGATGCCCAGATAGGCAAACGAGATGTGATACATGCTGGGATTGGTGATCTTGAGTGCCGGCCTGCCTGCGTCTTGCGCAACGCTCCAGCGCAAGGAACCCGGCGCATCGGCGACGACACCCACGATTGCGGTCGGGCGGAAAAATACCTTGATCCGCTGCCGAACCGCGATCTGAAGCTGGTTTTCTCCGCCCGTCGATTGGGGGATTTCCTGCACGTTCAGCCACATGGCCGACTCACGGTCGCGAGGAAGGCCGCTGTTGCCTCCTGCATAGAGCACGCGCATGAGCTGCTGGCCAGGAGCTGCGACCTTGGCAAGAGGCGGCGTCACGGCAAATGGGAGATCGTCCGTGGCATTTGCCGTATTCGATTCCAGCCATGCCTGAACAAGCACTGGCGTGCCGCTATTGCGCACTGAGATAGAGGCTTCCTGCTTCTTCTCCTGCACAATGACGCGGGTGGCACTCAGAGAGATTGATGCCTGTGCGCAAGCTCCATACAGCATGGTTGCAGCGGCAAGGCCACAAGCCACGGTACGTTGAATTTGGGCGAAAGATGTCATTGCACTCCCTTTTTTTCACCGCAGTGGAGTCAGTTCACTGACTCACCACTGCGGCTTATCGAGATTTACTCGTACTTCAGAACGTAGTTAACAGTCGCATTGGCCTGGCCGATAGTGACGTCGGCCAATGCCTTGCCGGCCGCGCGGGTGTAGTAGGCCTTCAGAGGCACGCGGAACTTGCCTTCCACTGCGGCGTTGGCAGCGATATCAGCGGAGCCGGATGTGAAGTCCACCACACTGCCGTCACGCGTCAGCATGATTTGCACGTTTTTGGCTCCGCCTTGCACTGCAATGCCCTTGCCCGAGGGTGCGGAAGGGGTGAGCGTCATCGAAACCTTGGTACCGGTGGCGCATTGGATGTCCAGATCCAGGTCCTTTGCCTCGGCCGTCAGACCGTTACCAGTCGTCGTGGGCGACTCCTCGCTGCCCAGCGAGGCGGCGGGGACTTCATTCATGTCCACGGTCAGGGTCTTGCCGGCGATCGTGCCACTGGGGCTGCTCAGGACACATGTGTCTGCATTGATCGCGCCGGTGAACTTGATAAGGCCTTTGGCGCCGTCGGCCGGGGCAGCTTGAGCAATGCTCGCAGCACCGAGTGCAGACAGAACGGCCAAGCTCAGAACGAGTTTTTTCATAATTGACTCTGTGATTGAAGATTTAAAAAAGCGTTTCCGGGCGTTGGAGTGCGGGTGCGGAAACTCCTTCAAATCGCAATGCATTTGCATTGCGATTTGCTTGCGCGCCTTTTGTTCAGGTGCTAGGCAAGGATATGAAAATGAAGGGCTGGAAATTCTCAGAAAATTCTCAAAGTCGCCTTGTGCAAGCCTGGATTTCTGATTTTGAGAGGGGATGCCGGGCGCGATATATGTCAGAAGTTTGTCTGTCGCAGCCCACAGTCCGGCAGTTGTAGATTTTTAACTATTGTGTTTCGGGATTATCTTTTCTAATCGGTCTTGATTGACTTCAAGAGGCCGTGCAGCGCGCTCCTGAAAGTTAATAGCGTATTGAGAAAGATCTCGATAGGCCGGGGTTTGTGCCGTCAAAATTGGGGTCGAATCGAGAAAAGCATGACGAAACTACGAATAGTCCTGGCAGATGATCACCCACTAGTGCTGATGGGGCTTGGCGACCTGCTCAAGCAAAACATACATCTCACGTTGACCGCCACTGCCAGTTCCTCGACGGAACTTGTGGCGGCGCTGACGAAGTCTCTTCCCGACATCGTCATCGTCGACTATCACATGCCTGATTCGCAGTACGGCGATGGCATCAAGTTCATCGGCTATCTGCTGCGCCAGTTCGAGGGCCTGAAGGTCATCGTGCTGACGATGCTGTCGAACCCGATGATCGTGAAGGCGCTCTACAAGGCCGGCGTCAAGGGCGTGGTCTTCAAGCAGGACGACCCCTCAGAGGTTTTCAAGGCCATACGCCTGGTGTCGCTGGGAAACATCTACACCCCGCCATCCTTTCTGGAGACGAATGTTTCGCTTCAGCATCAGATGCTGCAGGAGCGCTTCAAGTCATTGACTCCGCGCGAGTTCGAGGTCCTGCGCTACTACGTCCGGGGAGGCAGCCTTGCCGAGATTGCCGAGCGTCTTAACCGCAGCATCAAGACAGTCAGTTCGCAGAAGATGACCGCGATGCGCAAGCTTGAGGCGAAGTCCAATCAGGAGCTGATGGCGTTCTGTCTGAATAGCGGCGTGTTCCATCAATGAGATGAGATCGCCTGCCGGGTGCCCCCAACCGGGCATGAGGTGGGCATGAGATCGACATGACGCGCGGTGTCCACAATAAGAACGCCGTGAGTTCAGGCTTCTCTAGCAAAGGCTGAGCGGTTCAGACCGCCATCGCATCAATACCTGTGTGCCTCCGCCATGGCGGGGGTGGATGTGAAGGTCGCCGCCGATGCTTCGCATGCGATGAAACATGTTGATGACGCCGTGCCCGGACTTGCTGGGGTTGTCGAGCACGGCTTGAAGATCGAAGCCCTTGCCGTTGTCCTCAATGCTCAGATACCACTCCCAGCCGAAGCTTTGCAGGTCGCCCTGTTGATAGGGCTCCAGTGTCAGCCACATCTCGGTCGCATCGGCATGCTCGATGGCGTTGCTGAGACTGGCCTGAACGACGGCCAGGATTTCATGCGCAACGCGGTCTCTGGGAAGCGGCAGCGTGGTCTGCTGGCCGACCCCGAGCTCAGGGTCGGTCAACTGCCAGTGCAGTACAAGGCCTTTGCGTTGAAGCGCGGGCTCCAGCCGATAGCGCAATCGCGCCAGGCGCATGGCCAGATTGTCGGATTGGGCATCCATGGAGTCGACGATCAGGCGCAGGTCCAGCAGCGACTGCTCCAGTACTTTTCTGGCGGGGCCGTCTTCAACCGAGGGCTGTGAGTTCATCAGGCTTAAGGCTTCTACCAACTGGCTGCCCAAAGTGTCATGCAGGTCTGAGGCGATGCGCTTGCGCTCTTCCTGGACTTCCTTGGAGGGCTGGGAGCTGGAGCGCAGTCTGGCCTTGAGGCCACGATAGATTCCGGGAATGTAGCGAAGCGAGATAAGCAATCCGCTCAAGGCCACCAAAATACTGAAGACAAAAAACCAATTCTGATCTCGCAGTGGCGTGAGAAAACACCAGCTGAGTATGGTAATGGTCTGAAGGAAAATGGTTGTTGCCTTCCAACCAAGATTTCTCAGCGATTCCATACGCTTGCCACCTCTGGCCTTGAATAAAGAAAATGCCTTCAAATTTATATCAACCCACGCAAAGAGGCGGCTTTTACAGCATGGGCTCTTGTCTTGGCCTGCAGCTTTCGGTACATGTTCTTGACATGTGTGGATACTGTCATTGTGCTTATCTTGAGCTGCGTGGATATTTCAGGAGAGCTGTAACCGCAGGCAATGAGCTTCAGTATTTCTATTTCTCGTTCAGAAAGTTTCTCTTCTTTGGAGAGGTTTGACGCCGGAACGACATAAGTTTGTGATCTGCTAACCAGCGACAGAATTTTCTTGGCTAGAGACGGAGTAATGGATGCGCCACCATTGGCAACTTGCAATACTGCTTGTGCGTAGTCGCCAAACCAGGAGTTTTTCAGCAAATAGCCTACAGCACCTTTCTCAAAAGCCTGAAAGACCTTTTCATCTCTTTCAGTTACTGAAACGATAATGCTTTGCACATGCGGGTGTGTGCCTTGGACAAGTTCAAGAAGATCCAGACCTTCGCCGTCGCCCAGGTTGAGATCTATCATCAGAACGTCGAAGTCGTGCTGTTGAATGCTCTTGCGTGCCTCACGCAAGCTGCAGGCATGACCAACCAGCAGGGTTCTTGAGTCGCCCATCAGATCCTGGGCAATCACTCTGCGGATATGGCTGTCGTCGTCTACCAGGAAGACGCGAACGGGCTGCTCTCTCTGGCCCACCATGTGTCCAGGCCACATCGAGTGGCTAAGCGATGGAGGCGGGTCATTGTGATTGCTAAACAAGGGCGGGCAAGACGAAGTCTGGACGGCTGACATAGATGGCTCCCGATGAAAAAACCAGGGGGCTTGAATACTCTAGGAAATTAATTAGTGCTCATTGGGAAATCCATAGAAAATGTCAAATAATGTCAAATTTTACTGAACTTACAAAATGAATCCTGAGAAAAGGGTAGACGCTTGACCTTGTGTTTAATGAGTCAATATGTAAATATAATTAATTGAAATAACTCTGTAGATTTAATTTTTCAATTCATATAAAACTGAAATAATTCGTCGTTAATTTTGTGCTATCTGAGTTCTGTTTTTGGTTATTGATAGCGTATTAAATAAGCCATTTTTCTATTTTTAGTAGATATTTTTTAGAAATTCAGTTGATTATTTTTTGGCTATTGAAATCATTCAAATTATTTTCTATACACCTCATTTATTATTGCGCGATTGAAATTAAAGATTGAAGGTCGTTTTTTGATATTTCATTTCTGAAAAATCTTTTTTTGAACGAGATGGAGGATATTCAAGGCTTGAAGGTGGCTGTTTCGGGTCATTGCCGTCGCATTCCGTGGCATGCCGGGGCTATTGATGAAATACCTTCAGTCGCTTGGAAATCGCGATTCAGAAATGGAATGAATAATCGCTGATTGTCCTGGCGGTTATTGCGTCGTCCCGTATTGCCTTTGATGCGCTGAGACTCTGCAGCATGGCTGTCGCAAGCACGATGTCGGGTGCTGCATCTGCCTCGCTTGAGGGTAGAAGGCTTGGGCAAAACGAGTGCGCTGAGCAGGGACCAGAGGCTTCGCGCTAGCCGGGAATGCCGGTTGATTCGTTTCGAGCAGTTCGCAGGCCAGCAGGGCGGCAGGGCATCTGCTTGCGGCCTTACTGGGCCGCCTCTGCGCGAATCCAGTCCAGGAAGGCGCGCACTTCGGAGCGGTCAGCCGCTCCAGGCCGGGTCACGGCGTAGTAGGCAAATCTTGCAGGCCAGGGTTTGTCCCCGGAGGGGCGTTCAGGCCGCACATGACGAACGAGTGGATCGATCTGATGGATGATCCCGGCTATCCTCGGACCCCCTTGCACGGTGGCTATGTTCTGCGCACCGGGCGAAGAGGGCTGATGGCCTTGCTTGAAGAGTGGCAGGCGGCAGGGGTGAACCATGCCGCGCTTGGCATTCAGTTTTCACAGCGCCCGCCAACCGAGGTGCTGGAGGAGCTGGCCAGGGAGGTGCTGCCGCACTTTCCCTCGCGCGAAGGACCGTCGGCGGCGTCCGCCGTCTGGTGAGAAACACAGAACCGGCTCGGGAATGACCAAGCCGGAGCAACCATGGACAAGAGAACCCCAATGCTGAGTGCAGTGACAATTCGCCCCCTGGAAATGAGTGATCGAACGCCATGGTGCGATCTCTACCGCCAGTACGCCCATTTCTACCAGTCGCCCATGACCGATGCGATCCTGGATCGAAGCTGGTCATGGCTGATGGACCCGCGCCACCCGATGGAAGGGCTGGTCGCAGGGTCGGAGGACCGCCAGTTGCTGGGACTGGCGCATTTTCGTGCATGTCCTGACCCGCTGATCGCGCAGGACGTCGGCTTTCTCGACGACCTGTTTGTGGCTCAAGACCAGCGAGGCTCAGGCATAGGCCGCAGCCTGATCATGGGCGTGACTGCCAAAGCCCAGGAACGCGGCTGGCCAGTGGTGCGGTGGATTACCGCTGGCAGCAATGCCCGGGCGCGCCAGCTCTACGACAAGCTTGCGTCGGCGACCGACTGGGTCACTTACGACCTCGATGTGCAGCGATAGCGGGCATATTCGGCGGCCCGAGCCTGCATCCGAGCGACTGCAAGGTGGTCATTGAAATGCCGGGCTGTAGCAGGGCTGTGGGGGTGAGCCCGTGTCAGCGCTCTTGTGAGGCAGCGATCGCCTTGAGGAACGTCGAGGCCTCTGAAGGCTCGGAAAATTCAAGCCATTGCAGATGCGCAAACTCGCCGTGCTCGCGCAGAGCGGCGAACTTCGACTGGTTTTTTGCATAGGTGGATAGCGACCAGAGCAGGACTGAGTCTTTCGAGAAAAACGCCATCCGCAGTGACTCCCGGTTTCCGTGCGACAGACGCTTGCGGGTGATGCCATCGCCAAGAGTGCGCCGGAGCAGGCGAGAAAATACGGTGAAGCGACTGTAGTTGAGCCAGACGACGTGCGTAGCTCGTGACCAAAGCAGGTCTCGAACAGCACTGTAGTTCCCATCGGCTACCCAGCATGTTCCTTGAGTAGCTTCAACAACCGAATGCTTGAACTGCTCGGGCGGTACTGCTTGCCAGTCTGGCCCCCAGTAGTGCGAATCCAGTTCGATATATGAGGCTCGGATATTGCGCGCCAGCTTTTTTGCAAAGGTGGATTTGCCTGCGCCACTGGTGCCGATCAATAAATAACGCATCCGAGTCCTGTGTTGCTGATAGTGGCTGGCACGACCCGGCAAACTGAAGGTTTGCGCTTGAGACGAGGCGCGAAGCCGCGGCTAGTGCCGAGGTACGACAACGCGATGCAACGACGTACCAAGGCTTGTTAACGGCTCTCAATGACTGTCGGCCATGCTGACCGTAGGTGAGGGAAGCGACGAATTTCAATGTACGCGAATCACGCAGTATGGCCGCTGCTGACCAGGCTGTGACCGTTGCAAATCGCTCACTGTTTCCGGCTGGATTCTAGTCCAGCGACTGCGTCTGTCTGGTAGGCGAGAGCCTCTGAGCGACCCAGAGGAGACAGTGCATAACCCACCTAAAATTGATCAAAGATACACGATACGGCATATCGGTAGGAGCCATGCATGTCCAATGAAAAAATTGGTTTTTTCGGGAGACTTCACCGTATGAAGGCTGTGCAACTCATCGTTGTAGTGCTTGTCGCTGGCGCGCTTTTTCTTGTGGTGAACGGATTATTTTCTGCGTGGGCTTTGCTTGAGCTGGCCTGGTCGACGATTCTCAGCTTTGTAAACCTCTTTTGATGCTGGCCTGCAATCATGCGTTCCGCGCCATATGCTTCTCACCTGCCGACTTGATTCAGTATGAATTGATTTTGAATCGACTTGCGCCATCAGAATCCGAGTAGCACTTGAGCCTGGGGTCCAGCTTTCATGACCGCTCCTGGCCTGCAGTGGGAGCGTGAAAAGCTGATCATTTCTGCATGGTGAACCCAGAATATGCGCAAGAACCCAGTAAGAACCCATTTGCGCATGACTGGCAGGGACCAGGCCAAGCCTGATCCATTCACATTCGTGATTGCTGCTAGTCCATTTGCTCGTCCAGGTTCAGCAGGGTAGCGGCCAGCACCTGGGTGCCTGCCAGAACCTGACCCGGTGAAGCCCATTCCACCGCGCTATGGCTGCGTCCATCAAGACACGGGATGAAGATCATCCCCGAGAGTCCGGTATGAGCCAGGTACATGGCATCGTGGCCGGCACCGCTGGGCATGCGTCGACAGCCCAGACCCAGGCGCTGGGCGGATTGCTCCACGGCAGCAGCAATCAGCGGCGCACAGGCAACGGGGTCCACATGGGTGCGAGGCTCCACACGCCAATTCACGCCCAATCGCCCGATAGCCGGGCCGCAGCGCCGCGCCAGAATTTCCCAGAACTCCTGCAGCAGGGGGGCATGGTTGCTTCGCACCTCCAGCGTCAGGTCCACCTGGCCGGGCACGGTGTTGCTGGCGTTGGGGGAGACGTTCATGCGACCTACCGTGGCAACCACGTAGTGAGGTGTGCTGCGGCTCCATTGCAGCGCCAGGCGCTGGGCCTGGCGTATGACTATTGCTGCAGCCACGAGAGCATCGCTACGTTCATTCATGGGGGTGGTGCCCGCATGATCGGGCCGGCCTTCGAAGAACAGCTGAGCACGGCGTATGCCCACGATGTCGGTCACGGCGCCTATGTCCAGGCCTTCGCGCTCCAGCATGGGCCCTTGTTCGATGTGCAGTTCCACAAAGGCCGCAAAGCCGTCCTGCCGGCGATCGGCCTCGGCCAGAGCTTCGGGGCGGGCGCCCAGACGCTGCAGGGCCTGGCCCAGGGTATCGCCCTGGTCGTCGCGGGCGGCCAGCATGTCGGCGCTGAGCTGGCCGGCCATGGCGCGGCTGCCCACACAGGAGATGCCGTAGTCACTGGGCTCTTCGCAGAGAAAGTCTATGACCTCGAAAGGGTGCTTCAGTGTGATGTCCGCGTCCTGCAGGGCATGGGCCACTTCCAGGCCAGCCAGCACACCCAGAATGCCGTCGAAGCGTCCTCCGGCGTTCACCGTATCGGTGTGCGAGCCCGTGGCCAGGGGCTTCAGGTCATCGCACCGGCCGGGACGGCGGCCGATGAGGTTGCCTGCGGCATCCAGGCGCACCTGCAGGCCCGCGGCTTCGAAAGCTTCGCGCAGCCAGACGCGTGCGGCCTGGTACTCCGCGCTGAAGGCGCGGCGGGTCCAGGGCATGTCGGCCCGGGTGAATTTGGCGAGGTCTTCGAGGCGGCGCCACAGGCGGTCGCCGTCGATCGGTGGCAGAGCCGGGGAAAGAAGGGGGGAGCAAGTAGAAGCGTTCTGCATGGAGTAATCTTCGCCCGAGATTTACCAATAAGGAATCTTTTGATGTTTATGCAAGGTATTAGTGAAACTTTGGCTAATGCCCCTGGTTTGATGCTGTTGAGGAGTTTTTGTCTGGTCGTTCAGGAGGGCAGCTTTTCGCAGGCTGCGGAGCTGTTGCAGCTGTCCCAGCCGGCGGTCAGCCTGCAAGTGCGTCAACTGGAACGCCATCTCGGCACGCGCCTCATAGAACGCGTGGGGCGGCGTGCTGTGCCGACGGCTGCCGGGAAAGCCTTGCTGGAGCAACTGCCTGCCGTGAGCGTGGCGCTGGAAGGCCTGGCCCATGCGCTGAGTGCGCATGCGCGCGAGGTGAATGGGCAGGTGCGTATAGGTACGGGTCTGACCGTGTGTCTCTATCTTCTGCCTGCCGTGTTGCGCCAGATACGGGCCAGCCATCCAGGCATCGACATCGTGGTGGTCACGGGCAATACCGAGGAGTGCGTCAAGCGCGTGGAGGACAACAGCCTGGATCTTGCCCTGGTCACCTTGCCGGTAAACCGCCGAGCCTTGCTGGCGACTCCCGTGCTGCACGACGAGCTGGTGGCCGTAGCTCGCCCGGAGATGCTGATGCCAGGCGATGCGGTTGCTGCGCCAGAGCTGAGATCCCTGCCTCTGCTTGCCTTGCAGAAATCAGCCAGCACGCGCGGCGTGGTCGATGCCTGGCTGCGCCGTGCCGGTGAACTGCCGCATCCTCAGATGGAGCTTGACAGCGTCGAAGCGCTCAAGGAGATGGCGGCCATAGGCCTGGGTTATGCCGTGGTTCCGCGCATGGCCATGCAGGGGCGAGGCGCTCGCGATGACCTGGTCTCACGCTCGCTAACACCCGGATTGCAGCGAACACTGGCGATGGTATTGCGCAAGGACAAGCCATTGAGCCGCTCCTTGTCGTTGGTTTGCCAGGGTATTCAGGCTCATTGTGCAGCCTGGATGCAGCGACCAGAGGTTTGAAAGTAGTTTGATCGAATCTATCCTTGCTGCGCCAGTATCGATGTCTGCCATCGGCGAGGCAGGAACTCACTGCCTTTTGCATCGGGGTCATCAATTGGTGCACACTGGCTCTTCTGTTGCCAAGTCTCCAGCGTGGGCAGCCGCTGCCGGACGAAAGCAGCGTAGGCACATGACCTTGAGCTGACCTCCGTCAGAGGGACTGAAGGCTGAAGACAATCGGGTTTGAGTCCGGCGGCTCGGCCCTGTGGACCATGTAGCAAGAAGGCCCAGGATAATCTGTCCGCAGAACATCACGGCTGCTCCGTCAATAACCAGCATCCATCTTGGAGCAGCCAGTAGTCGAGCCGGTGCGTCGAGGCTCATCAACCGAGTAAGTCAAACATCAAGCAGCAATGAATCCGTTGCAGCACAGGTTCTGCAAACGCCAGGAGGCTGCTGCCGGTCGATCCACGAAGCTCGTGATCAGGGCCTTCCCGCCATAGGATCCGGATTCCAAACCTGTCGCTGCCCTGAGTCCTCAAGAACACCCAAATGAACACTTTCTCCTTTCGCGCAGCCTGCATCGTCACAAAAGACCCGGAGGACTTCTGCCACCTTGTCGGCTTTGCCGACAAGAAGCACGACACCGAGCATTACCTGATGCTCCAGCGCTCCTTCGAAGAGGATGAAGACGAGCAGGATGAAGAACTGGGCATGGATACCTACCATGTCGAGTGGTGTGGGCAGCAGAGACCTCGCTATGGCGGCATTGAGCGGTTTGTGCTGAAGCGTAGCGGTGCGGAGCTCACGTTCAAACGCGAGGCGGAGGAGGGCATGGATGAGCCGAAGCAAATGTCCATCGCCTTTGATCTTTCAGCCGGCGAGTACGAGGAACTGAAGGCCGCCTTGACGAATATCTTTGCCGGGGAGAGCTGCTTTGAGATGAGCGACGGCCAGGCCATCGGGGGCGCATAGGCGTGACGAACGCAGCCCTTCGGCCAGGGTGCACTACCAAGGGAAGGACGGATGCGACGCAGCCGTGATGGTCATGGAAGCTGCTAGGCAGCATCCAGCATTGGCAATAGTTGCTGCAGACAACTCATTGCGGCGTCTCCGTCGACAACCCACATTTGGGCCAACGGCTCGGCATCATCTACCGAGAGGTAAGCCATGGTCCAGCCGGAGAAAAGGCGACTCGTTATACCTCTTGCCTCGTGCTGCGGAGTGAAATTGGTATGGCGATTGTCCAGGGATATCTTTTTGGCCAATGCAATCACCTGCTGCTGAGGGCCCTCCATGTATTGGACGAAGCGCTGACCGTCAAAAATCAGGATCCCTGTGATCCCATGGGCCTCATTGAAGCGGCGTGAGACTCTGGTGATATCTGCGACACAGCTCGTACTGGCGTCACTGGCGATTTCACTGTGGTAGAGAAAACATCCGAGCAGGTGTTTCAAGATTGCCTCTTACTTTTCAGCGTTGCATAGGTGCGGTTGGTGCCGGTATCGTGTTTGTCTCAAGCCAGGTAGACAGAACCTATTCCTTGCAGACAGAGTTGGAGTGGTGATCAACGGGCCGATTGCTTGTCACCGGGCGACATGTGCCAACGAGACAGGTCGAGATTGATGGTGGCGCAATGCGAAGTAAGCTCCATAACAAGGGGCACCAGTCTGCTGCCGCAATTCATTTGCGAGGGATGCCTGCTCTTGTGCTGCTCTTTTGGAAAGATACCAGCGCCAGGTCCATCAGCAGAACCATCGACATGCCCAGGGCCAGTACAGCCACCACCATCGGCAGTCCAAGTGCGCTAAGCACATACCTTCCCGAAGGAATCGCAAGGCGATTTTCCGTCGTGCAAATGAATTCGGCCGCGCTCATGCCTGTGTAGTGCATGGCACAAACGGCAAGGGCCATGATCGCCGCAGCAAGCAGGCGCATGCTTGTCTGTTCGGTATGAAATGCCAGCCACAGCGCCGCAGTTGCAGCCACGAGAGCAATAAGCACAGACATGGCGATCCGCTCATAGTCCCACTCCAGGTGGCCTCCAAAACGCATGCCATACATGCCTAGGTAGTGCATGACAACGGCACCCAGCCCAAGCATTGATCCGGCCAAAAGCAAGCGACCAATGCTGCGCGGATTGCGAGCCACGATATGAAAAGCCAGGGCCGAGATTGCCACCGCGGCAATGAGCGACACGCCGGTCTCCCATATCGAGTAGCCGGTCCCAAGATCCATGCGCAGCGCAAGCATGGCAATGAAGTGCATCGACCATACGCCAATGCCGCCAAGAGCAATCCCTGTGCTGCCGAGGCTCATCAGATAGGTCTGGCGGTCATCAACCTCCGGCTCAAGTCGCTTGGCGGAGATCAGCGCAATGAAGGCGCCAATCATTGAAATCGCGTACGACAGTACAACCAATTCCATGCTGTAGCTGGTGCTGACCATTGCATCCATGAGCCTCTCCTGGTTGCCGAACAAGAAGAATCCAGAATTTGTAAATTGACTTGTATCAAATTAATTCAGAGTCATCAAGATGATTTGATGAATCAGATCTGATTAGATGCTAGTTAGATACATCAGATCTGATATCTATTTAAAAGTTGAAACAAGTCAATGAATATGTAAGCACTTGACACAAACAAGCGCTCAAGGAGCGATCGCAGGGATGCCCAAGGCGTACCGGCTTCACTTCAACTGGGCGGCATCCCGTTTTGTCAGGCCATTGACTACAGAAGGCACATATGAGAGTGAACGCACCGGTAACTCAGCGGGAGTACAGCTTTGATGAGCACGCAACTCTGATGTCCACCACGGACACGGAGAGCTACATCAAATATGCCAATCAGGCGTTCATGGAGGTCAGCGGCTTCGAGCCGCAAGAGATCCTCGGCCAGACGCACAATCTGGTGCGCCACCCGGACATGCC
>NZ_JBCPWN010000036.1:0-25836 GCF_039581415.1 Comamonas sp. F1-6 | reverse complement strand
CGGTGTGGTTGCCACGATCATTGCATAATTGATTTGTAGGGGTATAGCTCAATTGGCAGAGCGTCGGTCTCCAAAACCGAAGGTTGTAGGTTCGATTCCTACTGCCCCTGCCACCTCTTAATGGTGGAATCAACAAGAGCCCGCCTTTGGCGGGCTTTTGTGTCTTGAAATTGCACATTTTTGTGCATTTGAAACAAAATATGGCCACTACTCAGGTTGAAACAGTCAGCTCTGCTGCTGACAAAGCAAAATTAGCCGCTGTTGCGGCTTTAGTTGTTGCTTCTATTGCTGGCTTTTATCTGTTGAGCAAGCAAGGTGCGCTGGTTCAGTGGGCGGCTCTGATTGTCGGCCTGGTGCTGGCTGCTGGCGTGTTTCTGATCTCTGAGCCGGGCAAGCGCTTCATTGGCTTTGCTCGTGATGCTTGGCGTGAGGTGAAGAAGGTGGTCTGGCCCACCCGCAAGGAAACCATGCAGATGACACTGTATGTCTTTGCGTTTGTGGTGGTGATGGCCTTGTTCTTGTGGTTCACCGATAAGACGCTTGAATGGGTCTTGTACGACTTGATTTTGGGCTGGAGGAAGTAATGGCTGATGCAGTCGAAACAGATGTGAATGGTGGAGCAGCGGGACCCGCCAATCCCGATCTGCGCTGGTATATCGTCCATGCCTATTCGGGTATGGAGAAGGCTGTCGAGCGCAATATTGCGGAGCGTATTGCTCGCTCGGACATGCAGTCCAAGTTTGGCCGCATCCTGGTGCCTTCCGAAGAAGTGGTGGAAATGCGCAACGGCACTCGCCGCACCACAGAGCGCCGCCTGTTCCCCGGTTATGTGTTCGTCGAAATGGTGATGGATGACGATACCTGGCACCTGGTGAAGCACACCAGCAAGGTGACCGGTTTCGTCGGTGGTGCCAAGAACCGTCCTGCCCCCATCTCTGAAGAAGAAGTTCGCAAGATCGTCGACCAGATGCAGGAGGGCACCGAAAAGCCCCGCCACAAGGTCGAGTTCATGGTCGGCGAAATGGTTCGTGTCAAGGAAGGTCCGTTCGCGGACTTCAACGGCTCCGTCGAGGAAGTCAACTACGAAAAGAACCGTCTGCGTGTCTCGGTCACCATCTTTGGCCGCGCGACTCCTGTGGAATTGGAATTCTCTCAAGTTGAGAAAACTTAAGATTCGCAATAGAATCTAGGGCTTCGCATTTTTTGACTCGATGCGAAGCTTTTTTGTAGAGTCAGCAACCTCGGGGAGCTGTTTGCAGATATTGCAAATGGCGCTATACCCGTAAGGAGCTCAACATGGCGAAAAAAATCGTCGGCTTCATCAAGCTGCAAGTGCCAGCTGGTAAGGCCAATCCTTCTCCTCCCATTGGTCCTGCGCTGGGTCAGCGCGGCCTCAACATCATGGAATTCTGCAAGGCGTTCAACGCCCAGACCCAAGGTGTCGAGCCCGGCCTGCCTCTGCCCGTGGTGATCACGGCTTTTGCTGACAAGAGCTTCACGTTCATCATCAAGACTCCTCCCGCAACCGTTCTGATCAAGAAGGCTGTGAAGCTGGACAAGGGCTCTTCCAATCCTCTGAAGAACAAGGTTGGCAAGATCACACGTGCTCAGCTGGAAGAAATCGCCAAGACCAAGCTGAAGGACATGAACGCCGCTGACGTTGACGCTGCTGTGCGTACGCTGGCTGGTTCTGCCCGTTCGATGGGCGTGATCGTGGAGGGTGTGTAAATGGCCAAGTTGACCAAGAAGCAAAAAGCTCTCCAGGGCAAGGTTGATTCCAACAAGCTGTACTCTTTCGCTGACGCCGTGGCGCTGGTGAAGGAAGCTGCAACTGCCAAGTTCGATGAATCCATCGACGTGGCCGTGCAACTGGGCGTGGATGCCAAGAAGTCGGACCAAGTGGTGCGTGGCGCCGTGGTGCTGCCTCACGGTACCGGCAAGACTGCTCGCGTGGCTGTGTTCGCACAAGGCGCCAAGGCTGAAGAAGCCAAGGCCGCCGGCGCTGACGTGGTCGGCATGGACGACCTGGCTGCTCAAGTCAAGGCCGGCGACATGCCCTTCGACGTGGTGATCGCTGCTCCCGACGCTATGCGCGTTGTGGGTCAGCTGGGTCAGATCCTGGGCCCCCGCGGCCTGATGCCCAACCCCAAGGTTGGCACCGTGACTCCTGACGTCGCTACGGCCGTGAAGAACGCCAAGGCTGGTCAAGTGCAGTTCCGCGTGGACAAGGCTGGTATCGTGCACGGCACGATCGGTCGCCGTTCGTTCGATGCCGACAAGCTGCAGGGCAACCTGGCTGCTCTGATCGATGCACTGAACAAGGCCAAGCCTGCTTCCAGCAAGGGTCTGTACCTGCGCAAGGTGGCTGTTTCGTCGACCATGGGTGTGGGCGTTCGCGTCGATACACAATCCATCTCGGCGTAATTGCTAGAAATCGTCAGATGAGCTTTGCTCATCTGGTGTGGTGGGCTGCAGGAGTTGTTGCTCCTGCAGGTCATCCGAGACCGTTGGTGTGATTTGATCACTTAATCACGAAGGCCAACGCAGATGGCGATCCCGCTGCAGATGGAAATTTTTCCTAAACAGTTGGTCGCTGCAACAAGAGCGTGTATGCAGGGCTTGCCTTGCATATGCATTTGAAGGAGTAGACCTTGAGTCTTAATCGCAGTGAGAAAGAAGCGGTCATCAACGAAGTGACCAGCCTCGCCGCTAAAGCTCAAACGCTTGTGATCGCGGAATACCGTGGCATCACGGTCGCCGACATGACCAAACTGCGTGCCGATGCTCGCAGCAAGGGTGTGAGCCTGAGCGTGTTGAAGAACACCCTGGCCCGCCGTGCTGTTGCCGGTAGCGCGTTTGACGTGGTGGCTGACCAGATGACTGGTCCCCTGATCTATGGCTTCTCTGAAGACGCAGTGGCTGCCGCCAAGGTGGTGGCCGACTTCGCGAAGACCAACGACAAGTTGGTGATTCGCGGTGGCGCGTTCGGAGGCAAGGCCCTGGACATCGACGGCGTTAAGCAACTGGCAAACATCCCCTCCAAGGAAGTACTGCTCGCACAACTGTGCGGCTTGCTCATGTCGCCTATCTCGCGTACAGCCGTTGTGCTGGGCGCTCTGGCGGCCAAGAAGGGCGAAGGCTCTGCCGAAGCGGCAACAGAAACAGCCGCAGCCTGAGTGCTCGGCAAAACCAACCAATTTTAGGAAATCAAAATGGCATTCGATAAAGACGCATTCCTGACCGCCCTGGACAGCATGACTGTTCTGGAACTGAACGACCTGGTCAAGGCTATTGAAGAGAAGTTTGGCGTGTCCGCCGCTGCTATGGCTGCTCCCGCTGCTGGCGGCGCTGCTGGTGGCGCTGCTGCTGCTGAAGAAAAGACCGAGTTCAACGTCGTTCTGACCGACGCTGGCGCTAACAAGGTGTCCGTGATTAAGGCTGTGCGCGAAATCACTGGCCTGGGTCTGAAGGAAGCCAAGGATCTGGTCGACGGCGCTCCCAAGACCGTGAAGGAAGCCGCTCCCAAGGCTGACGCTGAAGCCGCTGTGAAGAAGCTGGTTGAAGCCGGTGCCAAGGCTGAACTGAAGTAATTCAGTGAAATCAAGGGCTGGAGACTCGTAAAAGGGTCTCCAGCCTTTGGCGCTTGTGGAGTGCGCTTAAAGAACACACCAAAAAGCAGGTTTCCTAGGGAGTCTGCTTTTTAGTGTCTTCTGACAATCCGACAGCAGAAGATGCCTTGGTTCGGGCGATGTGCAACGCATCGCCGTCAGCCATGGTTGGTAGTGGCCAACCGCCAAGCCCGCAGGAGAACCCTGTGGGGCAGTCGTCGCAGACCCAGGACTCATGTCTTTGCCCGGAGATCTCATGGCCTATTCTTATACCGAACGCAAGCGAATCCGCAAAAGCTTCGGGAGCCGCGATAGCGTGCTCGAAGTGCCTTATCTGCTGCAGATGCAAAAAGATGCCTATACAGCATTCCTGCAGGCAGATGTAGCCCCCAAAAAACGTACCATTGATGGCCTGCAAGCGGCCTTCAATTCCGCCTTCCCCATCGTCTCCCACAATGGTTTTGTGGAGATGAAGTTTGTCGAGTACAACCTCGCCAAGCCCGCTTTCGACGTGCGTGAATGCCAGACCCGTGGTCTGACCTTCGCCTCCGCTGTCCGCGCCAAGGTCCAGCTGATCATCTATGACCGCGAGTCCTCCACGGCTCAGTCCAAGGTGGTCAAGGAAGTGAAGGAACAAGAGGTCTACATGGGCGAAGTGCCCCTGATGACCGACAAGGGTTCGTTCATCATCAACGGTACCGAGCGCGTGATCGTGTCTCAGCTGCACCGTTCGCCTGGCGTGTTCTTCGAGCACGACAAGGGCAAGACCCATAGCTCGGGCAAGCTGCTGTTCTCGGCTCGCATCATTCCTTACCGCGGCTCCTGGCTGGACTTCGAGTTCGACCCCAAGGACCTGCTGTACTTCCGCGTCGACCGTCGCCGCAAGATGCCCGTGTCGATCCTGCTGAAGGCCATCGGCATGACGCCCGAGACCATCCTGGCAACGTTCTTCGTGAACGACAACTTCCGCCTGATGGACAGCGGTGCGCAGATGGAATTCGTGGCCGATCGCCTGAAGGGCGAAGTCGCGCGTTTCGACATCACCGACAAGTCCGGCAAGGTCGTGGTCGCCAAGGACAAGCGCATTACCGCTCGCCACACCCGCGAGCTGGAGCAGTCCGGCACCAAGTTCGTCAGCGTGCCCGAAGACTTCCTGCTGGGTCGTGTGCTGGCCAAGAACATCGTTGATCCCGATACCGGCGAAATCATCGCCAAGGCCAACGAAGAACTGACCGAAGCCCTGCTCAAGAAGCTGCGCAGCGCTGGTGTGCAGGACGTTCAGTGCATCTACACCAACGAACTGGACCAGGGCGCCTACATCTCGCAGACCCTGCGCACCGATGAAACCGTGGACGAGTTCGCTGCCCGCGTTGCCATCTACCGCATGATGCGCCCTGGCGAGCCTCCTACCGAGGACGCCGTGCAGGCCCTGTTCCAGCGCCTGTTCTACAACGCCGACACCTATGATCTGTCGCGCGTGGGCCGCATGAAGTTCAACGCCAAGATCGGCCGCGAAGGTGCGACCGGTCCCATGGTGCTGTCCAACGAAGACATCCTGGCCGTGGTCAAGATCCTGGTGGACCTGCGCAATGGCCGTGGCGAAGTCGACGATATCGACCACCTGGGCAACCGCCGCGTGCGTTGCGTGGGCGAACTGGCCGAGAACCAGTACCGCACCGGTCTGGCGCGTATCGAAAAGGCTGTGAAGGAACGTCTGGGTCAGGCCGAGCAAGAGCCTCTGATGCCTCACGACCTGATCAACTCCAAGCCCATCTCTGCGGCCCTGAAGGAGTTCTTCGGTGCCTCGCAGCTGTCGCAGTTCATGGACCAGACCAACCCTCTGGCAGAAATCACGCACAAGCGTCGTGTTTCCGCCCTGGGCCCAGGCGGTCTGACCCGCGAACGTGCCGGCTTTGAAGTGCGTGACGTGCACGTGACCCACTATGGCCGCGTCTGCCCTATCGAAACGCCTGAAGGTCCCAACATCGGTCTGATCAACTCGCTGGCTCTGTACGCCCGCCTGAACGAGTACGGTTTCATCGAAACCCCGTACCGTCGCGTGGTGGACGGCAAGGTGACGATGGACATCGACTATCTGTCGGCCATCGAAGAAGGCAAGTACGTGATCGCCCAGGCCAACGCCGATCTGGATGCCGAAGGCAATCTGGTGGGCGAGCTGGTGTCGGCCCGTGAAGCCGGTGAATCGACCCTGGTGTCGGCCGAGCGCGTGCAATACATGGACGTGTCGCCTGCGCAGATCGTGTCCGTGGCCGCCTCGCTGATTCCGTTCCTGGAACACGACGATGCGAACCGTGCCTTGATGGGCGCCAACATGTCGCGTCAGGCCGTGCCTGTGCTGCGTCCTGAAAAGCCCATGGTCGGTACCGGTATCGAGCGCGTTGCTGCCGTGGACTCCGGCACCGTGGTCACTGCCAAGCGCGGCGGTATCGTGGACTATGTCGACGCCACCCGTATCGTGATCCGTGTGAACGACGACGAAGCCGTGGCCGGTGAAGTCGGCGTGGACATCTACAACCTGATCAAGTATCAGCGTTCCAACCAGAACACCAACATCCACCAGCGCCCCATCGTCAGCCGTGGCGACAAGCTGGCCAAGGGTGATGTGCTGGCGGACGGCGCTTCGACCGACCTGGGCGAAATCGCCATCGGCCAGAACATGCTGATCGCGTTCATGCCCTGGAACGGCTACAACTACGAAGACTCGGTGATGATCAACGAGCGCATCGTGGCTGACGATCGCTACACCTCGATCCACATCGAAGAGCTGGTGGTGATGGCTCGTGACACCAAGCTGGGTGCCGAAGAAATCACACGCGACATCCCCAATCTGTCCGAGCAGCAACTGAACCGCCTGGACGAGTCCGGCATCATCTACGTGGGCGCCGAAGTGCAACCCGGCGATGTGCTGGTGGGCAAGGTCACCCCCAAGGGCGAGACCACGCTGACGCCTGAAGAGAAGCTGCTGCGCGCCATCTTCGGCGAGAAGGCTTCCGACGTGAAGGACACCTCTCTGCGTGTGGATCAGGGCTCGCAAGGCACCGTGATCGACGTGCAGGTGTTCACGCGTGAAGGCATCCAGCGCGACAAGCGCGCCCAGCAGATCATCGACGATGAACTCAAGCGCTTCCGTCTGGACCTGAACGACCAGCTGCGCATTGTGGAAGCCGACGCTTTCGACCGTATCGAGAAGCTGCTGACCGGCCGCGTGGCCAACGGCGGTCCTCAGAAGCTGTCCAAGGGCGCCAAGATCGACAAGGCCTATCTGGACGGCGTGGAGAAGTTCCACTGGTTCGACATTCGCCCTGCCGAAGACGATGTGGCCGCTCAGCTGGAGTCCATCAAGAACTCCATCGAGCAGCAGCGTCACACCTTCGACCTGGCGTTCGAAGAAAAGCGCAAGAAGCTCACGCAAGGCGACGAGCTGCCTGCCGGCGTGCTGAAGATGGTCAAGGTCTACCTGGCCGTCAAGCGTCGTCTGCAGCCCGGCGACAAGATGGCCGGTCGTCACGGCAACAAGGGTGTGGTCTCCAAGATCACTCCTGTGGAAGACATGCCTTTCCTGGCCGACGGCACCACTGCCGACATCGTGCTGAACCCGCTGGGCGTGCCTTCGCGTATGAACATCGGTCAGGTGCTGGAAGTGCACTTGGGCTGGGCCGGCAAGGGCCTGGGCCAGCGCATTGGCGACATGCTGCAAAAGGAAGCCCGTGCTGCTGAAGTGCGCGCCTTCCTGGAAGAGATCTACAACCGCAGCGGTCGCAAGGAAGAGCTGTCTCAGCTGGATGACGGCGAAGTCATGTCCATGGCCAAGGAGCTGACCACGGGCGTGCCATTCGCAACGCCGGTGTTCGACGGTGCTTCCGAAGCCGAAATCAAGGACATGCTGAAGCTGGCCTACCCTGACGACATCGCTGCCGCCAAGGGCCTGACCGAGACACGCACTCAGGCGTATCTGTATGACGGCCGCACCGGCGAGCGCTTCGAGCGTCCGACCACCGTGGGCTATATGCACTACCTGAAGCTGCACCACTTGGTTGACGACAAGATGCATGCCCGCTCCACCGGTCCTTACTCGCTGGTGACGCAACAGCCTCTGGGCGGTAAGGCCCAGTTCGGTGGTCAGCGTTTCGGTGAAATGGAAGTGTGGGCGCTGGAAGCTTACGGCGCCGCCTATGTGCTGCAGGAAATGCTGACTGTGAAGTCCGACGACGTGGTCGGTCGTACCAAGGTGTACGAGTCCATCGTCAAGGGCGAGCACTCGATCGAAGCGGGCATGCCCGAATCGTTCAACGTGCTGGTCAAGGAAATCCGCTCTCTGGGCTTGGACATCGAGCTCGAACGTTCTTAAGCACTATTAAACAGAGAGCTGCAACCGCTTTAAAACAAAGGATTTGCGCTTGGTTCGTTGCTGAAACCAAGGCA
Organism: Comamonas sp. F1-6; assembly: GCF_039581415.1. NCBI lineage: Bacteria > Pseudomonadati > Pseudomonadota > Betaproteobacteria > Burkholderiales > Comamonadaceae > Comamonas > Comamonas sp. F1-6. The sequence goes on along the minus strand of NZ_JBCPWN010000036.1, from coordinate 17,785 downwards.
AATCCAGCGGTGGCTGCAATGATTTTTGACGAAAAGGAAAGAGTTACATGAAATCGCTACTCGACCTGTTCAAGCAATTTACGCCTGATGAGCATTTCGATGCCATCAAGATCGGCCTGGCCTCGCCCGAGAAGATCCGTTCCTGGTCTTTCGGTGAAGTGAAGAAGCCTGAAACGATCAACTACCGTACTTTCAAGCCCGAGCGTGATGGTCTGTTCTGCGCCAAGATCTTTGGCCCGATCAAGGACTACGAATGCCTGTGCGGCAAGTACAAGCGCCTCAAGCACCGCGGTGTGATCTGCGAGAAGTGCGGCGTTGAAGTCACACAGACCAAGGTGCGTCGCGAACGCATGGGGCACATCGACCTGGCCGCGCCCTGCGCCCATATCTGGTTCCTGAAGTCCCTGCCTTCGCGCCTGGGCCTGGTGCTGGATATGACGCTGCGCGACATCGAGCGCGTGCTGTACTTCGAAGCCTATGTGGTGACCGACCCCGGCATGACTCCGCTGAAGAAGTTCAGCATCATGACCGAGGACGACTACGACGCCAAGCAACTCGAGTACGGCTACGATGAGTTCACCGCCAAGATGGGCGCTGAAGGCATCAAGGACCTGCTCGAAGGCATCGACATCGACGTCGAGATCGAGCGCCTGCGCAACGATCTGACCGGCTCCGAAGTCAAGGTCAAGAAGAACGCCAAGCGCCTGAAGCTGCTGGAAGCGTTCAAGAAGTCCGGCATCAAGCCCGAGTGGATGGTGATGGAAGTGCTGCCCGTGCTGCCTCCCGATCTGCGTCCTCTGGTGCCTCTGGACGGTGGCCGTTTCGCCACTTCCGACCTGAACGACCTGTACCGCCGCGTCATCAACCGCAACTCGCGTCTGCGTCGTCTGCTCGAGCTCAAGGCTCCTGAAATCATCGCGCGCAACGAAAAGCGCATGTTGCAGGAAGCGGTGGACTCGCTGCTGGACAACGGCCGTCGCGGTAAGGCCATGACGGGCGCCAACAAGCGTGCCCTGAAGTCTCTGGCCGACATGATCAAGGGCAAGAGCGGTCGTTTCCGTCAGAACTTGCTGGGCAAGCGCGTGGACTACTCCGGTCGTTCCGTGATTACCGTGGGTCCTTACCTCAAGCTGCACCAGTGCGGTCTGCCCAAGCTGATGGCGCTGGAGCTGTTCAAGCCCTTCATCTTCGCGCAGCTCGAGCAGCGCGGCATTGCCACGACCATCAAGGCTGCCAAGAAGGAAGTGGAAGCCGGTACGCCCGTGGTGTGGGACATCCTTGAAGAAGTCATCAAGGAACACCCCATCATGCTCAACCGTGCGCCTACGCTGCACCGTCTGGGTATCCAGGCTTTCGAGCCCATCCTGATCGAAGGCAAGGCCCTGCAACTGCACCCGCTGGTCTGCGCGGCCTTCAACGCCGACTTCGACGGTGACCAGATGGCTGTTCACGTGCCCCTGTCTGTGGAAGCGCAGATGGAAGCCCGCGTGCTGATGCTGGCCTCGAACAACGTGCTGTTCCCCGCTTCGGGCGAACCCTCCATCGTTCCTTCGCAGGACGTGGTGCTGGGTCTGTATCACGCCACGCGTGAAAAGATCAACGGCAAGGGCGAAGGCATGGTGTTTGCCGACTTGATGGAGCTGCAACGCGCTCTGGATGCCGGCGAGACCGAGCTGCACGCCAAGATCAGCGTGCGCCTGACCGAGTGGAACAAGAACAAGGAAACCGGCGAATTCGAGCCCGTGACCTCGCTCGTGGAAACCACCGTGGGCCGTGCCCTGCTGTCTGAAATCCTGCCCAAGGGCCTGGCTTTCAGCAACATGAACAAGGCGCTGAAGAAGAAGGAAATCTCCAAGCTGATCAACGCCTCCTTCCGCAAGTGCGGTCTGAAGGCCACGGTCGTGTTTGCCGACAAGCTGCTGCAAAACGGTTTCCGTTTGTCCACGCACGCCGGTATCTCGATCTCCATCGACGACATGCTGGTGCCTCCGCAAAAGGCCGACATCCTGGCCCGCGCAGAGTCCGAAGTGAAGGAAATCGAGCAGCAGTACGTCTCGGGTCTGGTGACCTCCGGCGAGCGCTACAACAAGGTGGTGGACATCTGGGGCAAGGCCGGCGACGACGTGTCCAAGGTGATGATGGACCAGCTCAAGGTCCAGAAGACCACCGACCGTCATGGCAACGAAGTCGATCAGGAATCGTTCAACGCGATTTACATGATGGCCGACTCCGGCGCCCGCGGCTCCGCAGCGCAGATTCGTCAGCTGGCCGGTATGCGTGGTCTGATGGCCAAGCCTGACGGCTCCATCATTGAGACGCCTATCACCGCGAACTTCCGCGAAGGCCTCAACGTGCTGCAGTACTTCATCTCGACCCACGGTGCTCGTAAGGGTCTGGCCGATACGGCGCTGAAGACGGCTAACTCCGGTTACCTGACTCGTCGTCTGGTGGACGTGACGCAGGATCTGGTCGTGAACGAACAGGATTGCGGTACCTCCAACGGCTATCTGATGCGCGCCATCGTCGAAGGCGGTGAAGTGATCGAATCCCTGCGCGACCGCGTGCTGGGCCGTTCGACCGCCGAAGAAGTGCTGCACCCCGAAACCCGTGCCGTGCTGGTGCCTGCCGGTACCCTGCTCAACGAAGACACCATCGAAGAGCTGGAAGCCCAGGGCGTGGACGAAATCAAGGTGCGTACGGCTCTGACCTGCGAAACCCGTTTCGGCCTGTGCGCCACCTGCTACGGTCGCGACCTGGGTCGTGGCGGCCTGATCAACCTCGGCGAAGCCGTGGGTGTGATCGCTGCCCAGTCCATCGGTGAACCCGGCACGCAGCTGACCATGCGTACCTTCCACATCGGTGGTGCCGCTTCGCGTGCCGCCATCGCCTCGAGCGTGGAAGCCAAGTCCAATGGTGTCATCGGCTTCAACAGCACGATGCGCTATGTGTCCAACACCAAGGGCGAGCTGGTGGTGATTTCGCGTTCCGGCGAGATCGTGATCAGCGAAAACGGCCGCGAGCGCGAGCGTCACAAGGTGCCCTACGGCGCCGTGCTGACCATCAAGCCCGATGAAGCCATCAAGGCCGGCAAGATCCTGGCGAACTGGGACCCGCTGACCCGACCCATCATTACCGAATACGCCGGTCAAGTGCGTTTCGAGAATGTGGAAGAAGGTCTGACGGTGGCCAAGCAGGTCGACGAAGTGACCGGTCTGTCCACTCTGGTGGTGATCGATCCCAAGCGTCGTGGCTCTGCCAAGGTGGTGCGTCCCCAGGTCAAGCTGATCGACGCCAACAACCAGGAAGTCAAGATCCCTGGTACCGACCACGCCGTGACGATCGGCTTCCAGGTCGGCGCCCTGATTCAGGTGCGCGACGGCCAGGACGTGGGCCCCGGCGAAGTGCTGGCCCGTATCCCTGTGGAAGGTCAGAAGACCCGCGACATTACCGGTGGTCTGCCCCGTGTGGCCGAACTGTTCGAAGCCCGTACGCCCAAGGACAAGGGCACTCTGGCCGAGATGACCGGTACCGTGTCCTTCGGCAAGGAAACCAAGGGCAAGATCCGCCTGCAGATCACCGATCTGGAAGGCAAGGTCTGGGAAGAACTGGTGCCCAAGGAGCGCAACATTCTGGTCCACGAAGGCCAGGTTGTGAACAAGGGCGAGTCCATCGTTGACGGTCCTGCCGATCCTCAAGACATCCTGCGTCTGCTGGGTATCGAAGAGCTGTCGCGCTACATCGTGGACGAGGTGCAGGACGTTTACCGCCTGCAGGGTGTGAAGATCAACGACAAGCACATCGAAGTGATCGTGCGTCAGATGCTGCGTCGCGTGATCATCGAGAACTCCGGCGATACCACCTACATCCAGGGTGAACAGGTCGAGCGTTCCGAGGTGCTCAACACCAACGAACAGATGCAGAAGGAAGGCAAGCTGCCTGCCACGTACTCCAACGTGCTGCTGGGTATCACCAAGGCTTCGCTGTCGACCGACTCGTTCATCTCTGCGGCTTCCTTCCAGGAAACCACCCGTGTTCTGACCGAAGCTGCCATCATGGGCAAGCGCGACGAACTGCGTGGCCTGAAGGAAAACGTGATCGTGGGTCGTCTGATCCCCGCCGGTACCGGTCTGGCCTATCACCAGGCTCGCAAGGCCAAGGACGAAATGGACGATGCCGAGCGTCGTGCCATCGCCGAAGCCGAAGAAGCCGAGCTGGCCGGTGTGCTGGCTGATGACGTCGAAGCACCTGCTGGCGACGCCTCTGCCGACTAAGCATGGCATTGGGCCGCGGCCGGCAACGGCTGCGGTTCGCTGCTGATGCACCGCGCTCCCGCTCTGCCTTGTGCAGACGGGAGCGTTTTTCATTGATCAAGACACGACTTGCGCAAGCTCGGATCAGGCATGGTGTTTTCTCGATAGAAATGCCCGCTGTGTATCCTGGTCTGCGTCAGTTCTACAAGATTTTCAGGTCTGCTCTTCATGACTTCCAAGCCTTCCCAACCCAAGAACGCCGCTGCCGGTGCTGCCGTGCCCAACGCTCCTGCCCTGTGGCAACAGCTGGATGCAGTGGCCAAGGCTTTGCACGGCATCCTGGGTGGTCAGTCCAGCAAGGCTGTGCTGGCACAGGTGCCGCAGCGCTTGCGTCCGGGAGTGCAGGCCTTGCTGTTCCAGGTGCTGCGCAATCTGGGGCGTGCCCAGGCGCTGCAAAAGCAACTGGCGCCGCGCTCACCGGCACCCAAGGTCAGTGCCTTGCTGAGCACGGCGCTGGCTCTGGCCTGGGATGAGACCCAAGCCCCATATCCGCCCTTCACCCTGGTCAACCAGGCCGTGGAAGCCGCCAAGAACGGCGCGGCACGGGCGCAGTCCGGCTTCATCAACGCCTGCCTGCGTCGCTTTCTGCGCGAGCGCGATGCCCTGGTGAGCGCGACCGACAACGATCCCGTGGCCGTCTGGAATCACCCCGCATGGTGGATTACCCGGCTCAAAAAAGACCATCCCCAGGATTGGCAGACCATTTTGGCGGCCAACAACGCCCAGCCGCCCATGACGCTGCGGGTGAATGCACAGAAAAGCACTCCAGCTCAGTACCAGAAGACGCTGGAAGCCATGAATCTGAAAGCGACCGCAGTCGCCGAATGCGGTCTGCAGCTGGAGCAGGCGGTGCCTGTGCAGGAGCTGCCGCAGTTTGAAGAAGGTTGGGCCTCGGTGCAGGACGGCGCGGCACAGGCCGCTGCACCGCTGCTGCTGGCTGGCTTGCCCCAGCCCCAGGGCCGTCCGCTGCGCGTGCTGGATGCCTGTGCTGCACCCGGAGGCAAGACTGCCCATCTGCTTGAGCGCGCTGCGCCCGGCGGCATCGAAGTCACGGCCCTGGAGATTGACCCCGAGCGGGCTCGCCGCATCGGTGAAACCCTGTCGCGCCTGGGCCTGAAGGCCAAGGTGCTGGTGGCCGATGCGTCCGCGCCCCAGGCGTGGTTCGAATCGCAATGTGGCGGTCAGCTCTTCGATGCGATCTTGCTCGATGCGCCTTGCACGGCATCTGGCATTGTGCGTCGCCAGCCCGATGTGCGCTGGCTGCGCCGTGAGAGCGATGTGGCCCAGCTGGCAGACATCCAGTCCAGGCTGCTCGATACCCTGTGGCCGCTGCTGCAGCCCGGCGGCCGCATGGTCTATTGCACCTGCTCGGTCTTCAAGGCAGAGGGCGATGCCCAGATGCAAGCGTTTCTTGCACGCAACACTACGGCGGCCAGCTTGCCTGCTCCGGGTCATTTAATTCCCGGCAAAGCTGCCAAACACGATTCCGTGGCAGACAATCCCCTGGGTGACCACGACGGCTTTTTTTACGCTCTGCTGGAAAAATTGCGCTAACGCTGTAGCGGGGGCCTTGCGGCGTGCGGCCCGTGCAGCTTCGTTGGTGCTGGCGCTGTCCCTGGTTTTCGTGCTGGCCCGGGCCGATACCGTGCCACCGGATATCAGCTCCATGCAGGTCACGCGTACCGACGAGGGGGTGTTTCTCTCGGCCAATCTGCAGTTCGAGCTGCCCGGTCAGGTTGAAGATGCCCTGCGCCAGGGCATTCCCATGTATTTCATTGCCGAGGCTCAGGTGCAGCGCGAGCGCTGGTACTGGTCCGATCAGCAATTGGGCGTCGCCACCCGCTATTACCGCATTACGCACCAGCCGCTGACCAGGCGCTGGCGTTTGCATATCTCCAATTCCGCCTTCACCGGCGGCAGCGGCACCGGACTGGCGCTGGGCCAGTCCTACGAGCAGCTGGAGGATGCCATCGCAGCCATTCAACGCATTTATCGCTGGAAGATTCTGGAGTCAGGCCAGCTCGGCTCCACTTCCGGCGTCTCGGTGCAACTGCGCTTTCGCGTAGATCTGTCGTCCCTGCCCAGACCTTTGCAGATTGGGGCTCTGGGGCGCTCGGGCTGGAATCTGCAGCTGTCGCGCACGCAGACGCTGGAGGCCGCTCCCTGATGGCTGACATCAAGCTCCCGGACGGCGAAGCCGGCGGCTCCTCTGCCGCGCGCTGGTCGCGCGCCACGCGCTGGGCCGTTGGCACGGGCGTGGCGCTGATGGTGGTGGTTGGGGTGCTGCTGCTGTTCCTGCTGACCCTGGCCACGAATAACCGGCTGGCCTACGAGCGCAACTACAACTGGCTGTTTGCCGCCAATGTCGTTGTGGCCGGATTGCTGCTGCTGGTGCTGTTCTGGGGCGGCTTGCGCCTGGCTCTGCGGCTCAGGCGCGGGCGTTTTGGCAGCAAGCTGTTGCTCAAGCTGGCTGGCATCTTCACCCTGGTGGGCTTGCTGCCGGGCTTGCTGATCTATGTGGTGTCCTACCAGTTTGTTTCGCGCTCGATAGAGAGCTGGTTTGACGTCAAGGTCGAGGGGGCCTTGTCTGCGGGCGTGAGCCTGGCCAGTGCCACGCTGGATACCGTGGCCAATGACATGGCCAACAACACGCGCACGGCAGGCCTTCAGCTGTCTCAGACTTCGGATGCAGGGGCGGCACTGATGCTGGAGCGCATCCGAGATCAGATCGGAGCCTCCGATGTGGTGCTCTGGAATGCATCAGGCAAGGCCATTGCCAGTGCCGGTCAGTCTCAGTTCAGCCTGGCACCCGAGCGGCCCAACACCCAGCTGCTGCGCAGCTTGAGGGAGCAGGGCGGTCAGCGTGCCGTGGCCAGCATCGAAGGCCTGGATGATGCCGGTGACGTGCCTGCCGATCAGGCTGCGGCCAACGCCAAGGTGCGCACACTGGCGCTGGTGCCCAGCTCGGCGGTGAATCTGTTGGAGGAGGCACGTTATCTGCAGGCCACGATTCCCCTGCCGCAAGCCCTGGTCAGCAATGCCCTGGCCGTGCAGGAGGCCAATCGCGAGTATCAGGAGCGAGCACTTGCTCGCGGTGGATTGCAGCGCATGTATATCGGCACTCTGACGCTGGCGCTCTTTCTGGCCGTGTTTGGGGCCGTGGTGCTAGCCGTGGTGCTGGGCAACCAACTGGCCAAGCCCTTGTTGTTGCTGGCCCAGGGCATGCGCGATGTGGCGCGTGGAGATCTGCGCCCCAAGCCTGCGCTGCAGAGCAAGGACGAGATTGGCGGGCTGACGCGATCCTTTGCCGTCATGACCCAGCAACTGGCCGACGCACGCTCCGACGCCAACCGCAACCTGCTGCAGCTCGATGCGGCGCGCAGCAATCTGCAGACCATTCTGGACAACCTTACTTCGGGCGTCATCGTGCTCGATCGCTCCGGGCGCATCGTCCTCAGCAACCCTGGTGCAACACGCATTCTGCGTGCTCCCATGGCGGTGTTCCAGGGCAAGCGCCTGCGCGATGTCTCTGGTTTGCAGGACTTTGCGCGCGTGGTGCAGGAGCAGTTCGAGATCTTTCTCGGCGATGCTTCGGCCGAGCAGGGGCGGGACCGCTGGCAGCAGGTCTATGAGCTGGACGCCGGCAACGGCAACGGCGATGTGGTGCACAACACCACCAGCCTAGTCATGCGCGGCGCGGAGCTGCCCGACGACCAGCGCCTGCTGGTGTTTGACGACATCTCGGAGATCGTCTCTGCCCAGCGCGCACAGGCCTGGGGCGAGGTGGCGCGCCGCGTGGCGCATGAGATCAAGAATCCGCTGACGCCGATTCAGCTGTCTGCCGAGCGTCTGGCGATGAAGCTGACCGACAAGCTGCAGCCTGCGGAGCAGGCGCTGCTGGCCAAATCCGTGAAGACCATCGTCGATCAGGTGGGGGCCATGAAGCGTCTGGTCGATGAGTTTCGCGAGTACGCACGTTTGCCGGCTGCCAATCTGCAAGCGCTGGATTTAAATGCACTGGTCGCGGAGGTGCTGCAGCTCTATGGCGAAGAGAATGCGGCGGTGCGTGTGGAGGCATCGCTCGACGAAGCCTGTCCGCTGATTCAGGGCGATAGCCAGCAATTGCGTCAGGTCATCCACAATCTTTTGCAAAATGCGCAAGATTCCACCGCGCAAAGAGCGCAGGAAACAGGGCAGACTCCAGGATCCGTCACCATCGAAACCCGCTGGATGGACACGGCCCAGCGTGTGCGCCTGAGCATCAGCGACAGTGGCACAGGTTTTGCTCCCAATATTCTTCAAAGAGCCTTCGAGCCCTATGTGACCACCAAGTCTCGCGGCACAGGCCTGGGCTTGGCCGTGGTCAAAAAAATCGCCGATGAACATGGCGCAAGAGTGGACCTGGGTAATCGAGAGGAAGACGGGGTAGTGCAAGGCGCGCGAGTGTCGCTATCATTTGTACCTAACGACCGTGCGGGGGCGGCTTGATCCCGCTTCGCACAAGGCATAGCAACAGGCTTTAGACACATGGCAAACATACTAGTGGTCGACGACGAACTGGGGATCCGGGATTTGTTGTCGGAAATCCTCAACGACGAAGGTCATAGTGTGGACGTGGCGGAGAACGCCACGCAGGCACGCGTATCCAGGGCAACCCACAACTACGATCTGGTGCTGCTGGACATCTGGATGCCGGACACCGACGGCGTCACCCTGCTCAAGGAATGGGCCACGGCCGGTCAGCTCACCATGCCCGTCATCATGATGAGCGGTCATGCGACCATCGAAACGGCCGTCGAGGCAACGCGCATCGGTGCACTGTCATTCCTCGAAAAGCCCATCACCATGCAGAAGCTGCTCAAGGCGGTGGAGCAGGGGCTGGCGCGCAGCACGGCCAGCCAGGGCCCGGAAACTGCAGCGCATGCCAGCAACGGCACGGCGCCATCGGCCGTGGTCAGCATCACGGCCCAGGCGGCGGAAGACAATCTGCCCAACTCGCACCAAGGATTCGATCTCGACCGCCCCTTGCGCGAGGCGCGCGACGGCTTTGAAAAAGCCTATTTCGAATTCCACCTGGCACGCGAAGGCGGCTCCATGACGCGCGTGGCCGAGAAGACCGGCCTGGAGCGCACCCACCTGTATCGCAAGCTGCGTCAACTGGGCGTGGACCTCGGGCGCAATCGCCGCGGATAATTTCCAAAAAAATCGCAGTTTTCGATTTGGGGTCGAAAAGTGTGCCTATAATCGTGGCTTCGGTGCTCAAGGGTGCTGATAAATGGCCCGGTAGCTCAGTCGGTAGAGCAGAGGATTGAAAATCCTTGTGTCGGCGGTTCGATTCCGTCCCAGGCCACCAGATTCAAAGCCCTGGATCAGCAATGATCCAGGGCTTTTCTGCATACGGACCTGCTCTTTTCGGCTGCATTGCAGACCGGCGAATGCATTCGGGCTGGAATGCCCAGGCGGGGCAGGAAGCGGAAAAAATATGCCTATAATTGCAGCTTCAGCAAATTCAAGTTGCTGAACAGCAAAGGCCCGGTAGCTCAGTCGGTAGAGCAGAGGATTGAAAATCCTTGTGTCGGCGGTTCGATTCCGTCCCAGGCCACCAGATTCAAAGCCCCAGATCAGCAATGATCTGGGGCTTTTCTGTTTGTGCTTGAGGAAAAGAGTCCTCAGCTCCCGGGGGGATGCCGAGCAAGGCGTGCTCTATGCGACGGCTGCATTTCAGCGTTTGTTGTCCTTTGCCGAGAGCCTCTTTGGGACAGTTCTAATGCGCATTGCTGTTATTGAAACCCACATTCAATCGATGGCCGAGCTGCTGTCTCCGCCGACGGGCATCCAGCACTGACCCGAACCTGTTCTGAACCGAGCCGCAAACATGGCTAGTCTAGTAATGCAAAAGAACTGCCTAATGCAGTACATTTGCGTATCGCAGTTGATTAGATTTCGCCATGTCGCGCCTGAAGGACGAAACCCTTTCCATCCGCACCTCCGCTGAGATCAAGCAGCTTTTGCGCTTGGCGGCAGATCGTGAGCGTCGCTCAGTGGCATCAATGATCGAAATCCTGGTGTTGGAGTACGCGCGCAGTCATGACTTGAGGCCGAACCACCCGAATGGAGAACCAGTCAAGGCGAGCGCTTGACATGGTTGTGACTAGATGTAGAAGCCGCCTGCCCGCCACACTAAGACACTCATGACGGCTGGAACAGATTCATGACGACGACAGAACACCAAATCGAGCAGGACTTGATCGCCAAGCTCGGCGAACTCAAGTACACCTACCGCCCTGACATTCGGGACCGCGCAGCACTGGAGGCGAATTTCCGCGCCAAGTTCGAAGCGCTCAACCGGGTTCGTCTGACCGATAGCGAGTTTCAACGCCTGCTGGACAGCATCATCACGCCCGATGTCTATAACGCCGCCCAGACGCTGCGAAACATTAACGCCTTCGAGCGCGACGACGGCACGCCGCTGAACTACACCTTGGTGAACATTCGGGACTGGTGCAAGAACGACTTCGAGGTCGTCAACCAGCTGCGCATGAACACTGACAACAGCCATCACCGCTACGACGTGATACTGCTCATCAACGGTATGCCGGTGGTGCAGATTGAGCTGAAGACTCTGGCGGTCAGCCCGCGCCGTGCTATGCAGCAGATCGTCGATTACAAGGGCGACCCCGGCAACGGCTATGGCAAGACCCTGCTGTGCTTCTTGCAGCTCTTCATCGTCAGCAACCGCACCGACACCTGGTACTTCGCAAACAACAACACCCGGCACTTTAACTTCAATGCCGATGAGCGTTTCTTGCCGGTCTACCAGTTCGCCAGCGAAGACAACAAGAAGATCACGCAGCTCGACAGCTTTGCTGACAAGTTCCTGGCCAAGTGCACCCTGGGCCAGATGATCAGCCGCTACATGGTGCTGGTCGCCAGCGAGCAGAAGCTGCTGATGATGCGGCCTTACCAAATCTATGCCGTCAAAGCCATCGTGGAGTGCATTCACCAGAACTGCGGCAACGGCTACATCTGGCACACCACTGGCTCGGGTAAGACGCTGACCTCGTTCAAGGCTTCCACACTACTCAAGGACAACCCGAACATCGACAAATGCCTGTTCGTGGTGGACCGCAAAGACCTGGATCGCCAGACGCGCGAAGAATTCAACCGCTTCCAGGAAGGTTGCGTCGAAGAGAATACCAACACCGAAGCATTGGTGCGCCGCCTGCTGTCCGATGACTACGCCGACAAGGTGATCGTCACCACCATCCAGAAGCTAGGTTTGGCGCTGGACGAGAACAGCAAGCGCAACAAGCAGAAGGAAAAGCAGGGCCAGGAGACCTACAAGCAGCGTCTGGAGCCCCTGCGCGAACAGCGCGTGGTATTCATCTTCGACGAGTGCCACCGCTCGCAGTTTGGCGACAACCACAAGGCCATCAAGGAGTTCTTCCCAAAGGCCCAGTTGTTCGGCTTCACCGGCACCCCGATTTTCAAGGACAACGCCACGGCCGTGCAGATCGAAGGCCAGCAGGCCAGCTACCGCACCACGGATGACCTGTTCCAGCGCTGCCTGCACGAATACACGATTACGCACGCCATCGAAGACCAGAACGTCCTGAAGTTCCACATCGACTTCTTCAAACCTGAGGGCAAAAAGCCGCCCAAGCCGGGGGAAGGGCTGCCGAAAGCCAAGGTCATCGAGATTATCCTGGCCAAGCACGATGCCGCCACCAACGGGCGCAAGTTCAATGCCGTGCTGGCCACCGCCAGCATCAATGACGCCATCGAGTACTTCGAGGCCTTCAAGGCACTGCAGGACAAGAGGCATGCCGAGGATGACGGCTTTGTTCCGCTGAACGTGGCCTGCGTGTTCTCCCCCCCTGCCGACGGCAACAAGGACGTGCAGCAGATTCAGGAGGACCTGCCGCAGGAGAAGGCCGACAACCAGCAGGACCCCGAAGGCAAGAAAGCCGCGCTCACGCGCATCATGGCCGACTACAACGCGCGCTTCGGCACCAACCACCGCATTGCCGAGTTCGACCTGTACTATCAGGACGTGCAAAAGCGCATCAAGGACCAGCAGTACCCGAATGCTGACCTGCCGCACAGCCAGAAAATCGACATAACCATCGTGGTGGACATGCTGCTCACCGGATTCGACTCCAAGTACCTCAACACGCTGTACGTGGATAAGAACCTCAAGTACCACGGCCTGATCCAGGCGTTCTCGCGCACCAACCGCGTCTTGAATGACAGCAAACCCTACGGCAACGTGCTCGACTTCCGGCAGCAGCAAAAGCCTGTGGAAGAGGCCATCGCGCTGTTCTCGGGCGAGAAGACCGACAACCCGCGCGAAATCTGGCTGGTAGACCCGGCGCCCAAGGTCATCGACACCCTGCAAGCCGCCACGGAGAAGCTGACGGACTTCATGCAATCACAAGGCCTGATGAACGCCCCGGAAGAAGTCACCAACTTGAAGGGCGACGCTGCGCGCAGCCAGTTCGTCAACCTCTTCAAAGAAGTGCAGCGCCTCAAAACGCAGCTGGATCAGTACACCGACTTGTCGGAAGAGCAGAAAACGCAGATCACCCAGATCGTCCCGCCCGACCAGATGCTCGGTTTCAAGGGCGTGTACCTGGAGACCGCCAAGCGCTTGAAGGCCCAGCAAGACCGCGATCAGACCCCGCCCGAGGTGCAGCAGCTCGATTTCGAGTTCGTCCTCTTTGCCTCGGCGGTGATCGACTATGACTACATCATGGGTTTGATCGCCCGGATGACGCAGCAGAAGCCCGGCAAGCTGACCTTGAACCGAGAACAACTCATCGGCCTGATTCAAGCCGATGCCAAGTTCATCGACGACCGCGATGACATCGCCGAATACATCCGTGGCTTGCCCGTGGGCCAGGCCCTGAACGAAGACGCCATTCGCAATGGCTTTGATCGCTTCAAGGCCGAGAAGAAGCACCGTGTGCTCGCTGACATCGCGCAGCGCCATAGCCTGGCTGCCGATGCGCTGCAAACCTTCGTTGATGGCGTGCTGCGCCGCTGCATCTTTGACGGCGAAGCGCTGAGCGAGCTGATGGCGCCGCTGGACCTGGGCTGGAAGGCCCGCACGCAGAAGGAATTGGCGTTGATGGAAGAACTGTCGCCGCTGCTGCACAAACTGGCGCAAGGGCGAGAGATTTCGGGTTTGAGTGCGTATGAGCAATAAGGAAAAGAGCGCCATGCGCCAAGACAAGAACGGGGCGGGACTGGTGCCTCGGCTGAGGTTTCCCGTATTTTTGAATGCTGGCGAATGGAGTGCGCCGAAGCTCGCAGAAATTTCCACGCCAGTGGAGGAGCGCGTAGGCGACAGAACCCTCACGCCAGTCAGCATCTCGGCAGGTGTCGGATTTGTTCCCCAGGCCGAAAAGTTTGGCCGCGACATCTCGGGGAACCAATATCGTCAGTACACCGTGGTGCGCGAAGGTGACTTTGTCTATAACAAGGGAAACTCACTCAAATTCCCGCAAGGATGCGTGTACGACCTTCAAGACAAGGGCGAGGTAGCGGCGCCCAATGTATTCATTTGCTTCCGGTTAAAGGAAGGCTATGAGAATCGCTTCTATCGCCAGTGCTTCGAAAAAAATCTCCATGGCGTTCAGCTGAGAAAGCACATCACGAGTGGAGCCAGAAGCAACGGGCTCCTTAACATCAGCAAAGAGGCCTTTTTCGGCGTCCAAATCCCAACTCCCGATCAGAGCGAGCAGCGGAAGATTGCCGACTGCTTGTCATCCTTGGATGAGCTGATCAGAGCGGAAGCCCAAAGACTCGACACCCTCATGACACAAAAGCAGGGCTTGATGAGAAATCTCTTGCCTGGTGACGGTGAAACAGTTCCGCGCTCGCGATTCCCCGAATTTCGCAACGAAAAGGTTTGGCAAGAAGAGCGCCTGGAGGATTTGACAAAGCGAGGATCAGGACACACGCCAAGCAAATCGCACCCTGAATATTATGGCGGTGGCATTAAGTGGGTTTCACTCGCCGACTCCAAGCGACTTGATGCTGGCCTCATTGAAGACACGGAGACAGAAATCTCAGCCGCTGGCGTTAGAAACTCATCCGCTGTGTTGCATCCAGCGGGTTCAGTGCTCTTGAGTCGAGACGCAAGCGTTGGAAGGAGCGCCATCATGGGTGTGGATATGGCAGTGAGTCAGCACTTCATCGTGTGGACCTGCAAGCCGGACCGACTTTACAACTGGTTCCTTTATTACTCTCTACAACATCGGAAGCCGCTGTTTGAGAGGATTGCCACCGGAAGCACAATCAAAACCATTGGACTCCCGTTCTTTGTTGACATGAGACTGGCTCTGCCAACATTTCCTGAGCAAAAAAAGATTGCCGACTGTCTGGCTTCTCTCGACTTGCGTATCACCGCTCAGGCGAAAAGAGTCGAGGCGCTCAGATCCCACAAGAAGGGCTTGATGCAGCAGTTGTTCCCAGTGCTTGAGGGGGTGCAGGGATGAGGCAGGGACAGACTTTCGCCGATCTGCCGGCGCTGGCAAACCATCTGCGCAGTGAGCTGGTAAACAAGAAGACCATCGTCCTGTATGCTTACAACGGCACCGGCAAAACACGCCTGTCCATGGCCTTCAAGGACATTGGCAAACAAGGCGGCCCCGACGGCGAAGCGCGTGACACTCTGTACTTCAACGCCTTCACTGAAGACCTCTTCCACTGGGACAACGACCTGGAAGGTGACAGCGACCGCAAGTTGACGCTGAACGCCGACTCGCGCTTCTTCGCCGGCTTGGCCGAGTTGGAGATGGATAACCGCATCCGGCCAATGCTGCAGCGCTACGCGGACTTTGACTTCCGCATCGACAGCCAGGAATGGACGGTGCGGTTCTCGCGCACTGTGAACGGGGAGGTCATCGACAACATCAAGGTGTCGCGCGGCGAAGAAAACCTCTTCGTGTGGTGCTTCTTCCTCGCCGTCATGCGACTGGCGATGGACCCGGAGATTGAGGCCTACCGCTGGGTGAAGTACGTCTACATCGACGATCCGATTTCCTCGCTCGATGAGCACAACGCCATCTCTGTGGGCAACCACCTAGCGCAACTGTTGAACGAGGCAGACAACCCGCTGAAGGTGGTGATCTCGTCGCACCATCCGTTGTTCTTTAATGTGATGCACAACGAGTTGGATGCGCGCAAGTCGAAGAAAGTCTCTGCGCACTTCCTCGCGCGTTCTAAGGCGGATGGCTCATACAAGCTGGCCTACACCGGTGCGACACCGTTCTTTCACCACGTGGCTGTGCTAACAGATCTGTACCAGGCTGCTCAGTCGGGCGAGCTGTACACCTACCACTTCAACATGCTGCGCTCGGTGCTGGAGAAGTCAGCAAGCTTTCATGGCTTCTCGAATTTCTCGGCCTGCATTCCAACTGACGATGCGGACGACCCGGAAGGCGTGCTGCATGCACGGCTCATCAACATCCTGAGCCACGGCGACTATTCCTTGTTCGAGCCCGTGCCGATGGGGGACGAAAACAAGGAGCATTTCAAGACGATTCTGGATGGCTTCCTGAACCGCTACCCATTCAACACCGATTTGTTTCCTCAGCCGGCACCGGCTGCTGGACCTGCAGGTACACCATGACCGATCTCGAAAAACAAAAACTGGGCAAGACCCTGTGGGCGATTGCCGACCAACTGCGCGGCGCCATGAACGCGGACGACTTCCGCGATTACATGCTCGCATTCCTGTTTCTGCGCTACCTGTCGGACAACTATGAGGCGGCAGCCAAGAAAGAGCTGGGTGCAGATTACCCCCAATTGGAGCCAGAAGATCGCCTGAGTCCTTTGTCTTTTTGGTATGCCGACAACGCCGCTGATACGCCAGAGTTTGAGAAGCAAATGCGCCGCAAGGTGCACTATGTAATTGAGCCTCAATATCTATGGAGCAATATTTCTGAGATGGCTCGAACTCAGGATGATGAGCTTCTCAGTACGTTGCAAGACGGTCTCAAATACATTGAGGAAGCATCATTCGCAAGCACCTTCAGAGGTCTGTTCTCAGAGATCAACTTAGCCTCTGAAAAGTTGGGAAAGACCTACACAGAGCGCAACACCCGTCTGTGCAAGATCATCAAAGAGATAGCGGACGGGTTGAACCAGTTCTCGACTGACAGCGACACGCTGGGAGATGCTTATGAATACCTGATCGGCCAGTTTGCTGCAGGTTCAGGTAAAAAGGCAGGTGAGTTCTATACGCCGCAGCCGATCTCCACCATTCTCTCGGCCATCGTCACATTGGACGGGCAGGAGCCTGCAACGGGCCAGCGCGCGCATCTGGACAGCGTACTGGACTTTGCCTGTGGCTCGGGCTCATTGCTGCTGAACGTGCGAAATCGCATGGGGCCGCACGGCATCGGCAAGATTCACGGGCAGGAGAAGAACATCACTACCTACAACCTTGCACGCATGAACATGCTGCTGCATGGGGTGAAGGATTCGGAGTTTGACATCTTCCACGGCGACACCTTGCTTAACGAGTGGGACGACCTGCGCGAGACCAATCCTGCCAAGATGCCGAGGTTCGACGCGGTGGTGGCCAACCCTCCGTTCAGCTATCGCTGGGAGCCCTCAGAGTCTCTCCGCGATGACATGCGCTTCAAGAACTACGGCCTGGCGCCCAAATCGGCGGCGGACTTTGCGTTCCTACTGCACGGCTTCCACTTTTTGAAGCAGGATGGCGTGATGGCAATCATATTGCCGCACGGGGTGTTGTTCCGTGGCGGCGCAGAGGCCCGCATCCGCACCAAGCTGCTCAAGGATGGGCACATCGACACGGTGATTGGCTTACCCGCCAACCTATTCTTCTCCACCGGTATCCCTGTGTGCATCCTGGTACTGAAGAAGTGCAAGAAGCCGGACGACGTGCTGTTCATCAATGCAGCAGAGGAGTACGACAAGGCCAAGCGACAAAACGTGCTCCAGCCCGAGCACATCAACAAAATCATTGGCACCTACCGGTACCGCAAGGAAGAGCAGCGCTATTCGCGCCGCGTGGGAATGGAAGAAATCGAGAATAACGATTTCAATCTGAACATCTCGCGCTACGTGAGCACAGCCGAGGCCGAGAAAGAGATCGACTTGGCGAAGGTGCATGCGGAGCTGGTGGCCCTGGACCAGAAGATCAAGACTGCCACGCAGCGGCACAACGAGTTCCTAAAGGAGCTGGGGCTACCTGGTCTCCCTTGATCGCCTGTCGAATATTGGGGCGACCGCCTTGGCCATCAGCGATCATTTCGCTGCGAGGGGATGAGGGGATGAGGGGATGAGGGGATGAGGGGACGCTCTCATCCTGAAGCGGTCAGCTAAGAAGACGGCGGTGTCGGAAAAAAGGAAGCCATCGGGCTTCCTTATTTTTATTCCACCTAATCTTGGCTGTATAGGTCTTTAATGCACAGTATTGGCACCATTGATCACAGCGG
>NZ_JBCPWN010000035.1:0-26175 GCF_039581415.1 Comamonas sp. F1-6 | reverse complement strand
ACGCAATACCGCGATGCTCATGAAGCTGAACGCATTAAACAGCATTTATCGTACCGGCTTGGCGCCCGCATGATTGCCAATTCCAGATCACTGGGGGGCTGGGTATCTATGCCTTGGTTTTTGTTGGTTGAAGTCAAAGCATTTCGCCAGGCACGCCGCTAATACCTAACATTATTGGCAGCGGCTTGTACGAAATTTAACAAAGAACAATGCACACTCGTCACTATGAATAGCTCTACCAGTACTTTGACCCAGTGGCTAGATAACTTACAGATATTACTGCCGCCAAGCCACATCACATTGGTAGGAGCTGGTAATGGCGTGGGGGCTTGGGTGCGGTGGCTGCAAAAACAGGCGGGAACTGCGACCTTGGTTGAAGCAGATGCCCAGCAGTTTGCGACCCTTCAGTGCCTGCAAGCAGCGGGCTATTTGGAGCGAGCAACATTGCTGAATACAGTGCTTGCCCCTGAGGCGAAAGAGCCAGTAGAGTTTTTTACGGCCAGTTTGGCGTCAGAAAATGGCCTACTGCGTCCTGAAGAACTGCGTCAATGTTGGCCCAACCTGTCAACCTTGGCCGTTGAATCTTTACAAGCCAAAGCTTTGACTTCATTGCTAGAAGTAAAGCCGAGCCAGCAATGGCTATTGATCGATTGCCTGCCCGCCGCCACGCTATTGCACAGCGCCAAAGCTGTGTTATTCAAAGTGGATGTCGTTTTAGCACGCGTATTGTTGGGAGTAGATCAGCCTGCTGGAACTGGTCTGACTGAACTGATTCAAGCTTTGCCGGATTTCATACAGTTAGCGCGACAATCAACTCGTCATCCAGCTATTGTCTATGTGTTATTTGTACGCGACTATCGCAATGCGTTCCAACGCGCTAATCAAGCAAAGCATGAAGAAGAGAATGCAAAAAAAGCTATTTTAAAAGTTCAAAATGATATTCAAACTAAGCTTGCAAAGTTCCAAGAAGATAATTCGGAGCTTTTGAAAAAACAAAAATTGCTAATAGACTCCCAGAGTCTATTGCAGACTGAATTGTTGGAGGCTGTTAATGCAAAAAATACAGAAACCGTTGCTAAAAAAATTGCTCAGAAAGCCCAAATCGAATTGCAGACTCTGCTCGACAGAGTCCAAGCAAGTAAAGCGGAACAATTGATGCAACAAGAGCTGCAAGTGCAAGCTCGGGAAGCATTGAAAATTGACTTGGTTGCAGCTAATCAAGCCCTTGATATTGAGTTGAAGGCAAAGATTGAACTGCAGGCCAAGTACCAACAACTCGACGCTGAACAACAAGAAACCAAGTGTCGGCAGCAACTACTAAGAAAAGAATTAATCAAAGCAGAATCTCAGTTGAATTTATTAAGAGATTTTTTATATCAAGATGAGAAATATAATAAATAAGCAGTACAGCAGGATTTTATAATATAGATTTTTTAATGGTTGAATTTAGAACTACGAAATTATGCAAGAAAATATACCTAATCCTAGGGCGTCCTTATATTATCCTGAATTGCTGCAGCATGCTAAAGATTCTTGGACACAGGGTGATTGGGAAGCCTTAATTAGATATAACGTAGAAGATATTCAAAACCATACCGAACGTGCTCAGTTGGCTCTTTTGATTGCTGCTGGCCATCATTCCAGTGGTAACAATGGAAGAGCACATTATTTTATTCAGCATGCGCTGCAATGGGGGGGGGCTGAAGCTGAGATAAGTAAAATGTTACTGTCAGGGGTTTTTGATACTTTAGGGCGCGCGGCAATTATTAATCAGCAAGAAGAAATTGCAGAGGAATTTTACAAAAAATCAATAAATATTTTCTATGAAGATAAAGATCTGGAATTGGTAACGCATAAATTCAGAAAAAGCAAAGAATCGGTAAATTACCTTCTTGAGATAGAGCGAAGATTTCATATTAATTCTAAATTAAATTTTTTCTTGAAGGATAATTATAAGTCAAGAACAGAGTACGTTCATTATGATGATATGAATGAGTCAGATGAATGGCAATTGGAGGTTTATCTTTATGCCTATGGCCTGATGAAAAAAAATGGATGGAACTCTGTTGCTGATATAGGGTGCGGTTCTGGATATAAGTTGATAAACTATTTGGGGGATTTTCATACGATTGGCTATGAGCTTGACATTAATTTGCCTGTTTTGTTTGATAAGTACCCTGATAGGGATTGGAGACCATCTAATTTCAACATGGATGGCGATATAAATGTTGATTTGATAGTATGCTCAGATGTTATCGAGCATTTAACCAATCCGGATGATCTGATTAGATATTTTCTAAGGCAAAAATTCGAGAAATTGATATTATCAACTCCCGATAGAGATATTTGCCGAGGTGTTGAGGATTTTGGTCCGCCGAAAAATAAAGCTCATCAGAGAGAATGGAATTTTCTCGAATTCTATAAATACATAAGCAATTATTTTAATGTAACACACCATGCAGTAACAAACTCCAAGCAAGGAACACAAATGATTGTTTGTGAAAAATATAAAAATTTTTAAAGTTAATGTAGAGTTTATTAGGTAATTGGAGTTCTAATGCAAAGTTTAAAGTTAATTATTGCTGAAAATATTTTATCCGAGAATAAAAAATCACTAATATCTTCACTTAAAAATAAATTTTTAAAAATTGACATCAGCTTTATAAGTGAAAATTTCACAAACGAAGAATTCATAGAGAAATTTTCACAGAATGAATGTGCTAAATATACTTGGACTTTGGTCTTTAGTTCAAATACTAGTGTTTTGAATTTATCTGAGTCATTGGGCTATCAAAATTCAATTATTTTTAATAATCCTTATGATTTTGATGAGGATGTATTTTTCTTTCATGAGAATATGAAATTTGTCATAGTTTCTAAAGATGAAAAAAATATTATTGCCCATAAAGAAAAAACAGATATAACTGACTATATTGACAGTAAAATAATAAATAGCATATGTGAATTGACTGGGGTTAACAAAACGCCATTGGAGTATATTTCTTCCTATAAAAGAACTCCTAGTAAAATATACGGATTCAATCCAATAAAGAATAAGTCAAAAGTTAATGATGAGTTTATAAGGAATTTTTCTAAAGATGTGTTGGTTGTAGTAATACCAACAAAAAACTATCCGGTTTCAGGTGAGAATTTTAAAAAAAGAATTAATTGGTTTAATGAGATTTTCTCGAGTTCGGTAAATTTTTTATTCTCGAATGAGCTGAATTTAATAGATATTGATCTTAGTAACGTGATTTTAGATGACTGTATGTCAGTAAAAAAAACACGCGCAGAAAATATAAATTCAGTTTACGAAAAACTAGGAAAATACTATAAATTATTCTGTTTTATAGATGATAATATAATTCCTGATGCATCGATTATTGACGCGATCGTGCTTTGTGCCAAGCGGTATGAGATCGTTACGCCATATTCTCATTCGGTAAGTATACCTATTGGTGAGTTTGAGGCGATTTTTGAAAAAATGTGGATCGCTCCGCGTGACCTGAGAACGGTTGACATAAAGAAAAGTATTTCAGAGGGTTGTTTTGTTGTTCGGAGCTCATTTATTGCATCAATTGCTAATTTCCAAACATATAAAAACACTGACCTAGAGAATAATGCAATTGATCTTCTTTCCTTGTATCGATTAAGTGAATACGGAATTTATGCTGCATTTGCACCATGGTTTCAATACAAGAATAGCCGAGAAAATAAGCATGATGCAAATGACTTGCTTCATTCTAAAATATTCTTCTCTTCTGGAGCTGACAGTGGTGTAGAAGATAAATATAGAATATATGAAAATAATAAGCACTATCCTACTTACTCGAGGATAACTGAAGTAAAAAAAATAAAAAAAAATCATGTATATTCTTCAAATACAGACTTAACGATAAAAAAAATCAATAAATCAATAATAGATGGGAATTTAGATGAATTAGTGTTTCATATGGATTCTGGTATTTATGGGGAGGTTTCAAGTTCTTTGCTAAGAAATCAATTGGTTTCTAAGTTTTCTGAATATGACTTGGTAAAAAATAGAAAAAATATAGAGAAAATAGATTGCTCTGCTTTGATAAAAAGCACTGGTCGAATACCTCAATTAGCACGACTAATTTCAAGCTTAAAAGCTAATAACCCAGATTTTCCAATATTGATATTAGATGATTCGGGAGTTGACCTATCAGGGATTAAAAGTATTTTAAGAGACGGAGACCGGTTAATAGAGATGGGGGATGTCGATGTCGGTCTGTCTGAAGGAAGAAATATTCTGGTCGAGAGTTGCAAATCAAAATTTCTTTTATTATTGGACGATGATTTTTTAATCATGCCAGACTCTAATATAGAGAATGGGTTAATCAATCTAATTGAGGAAGGCCTGGATATTGTGGGGGGGGCAGTCTTCGATTATGGATATGCAGCAAATGTTCGAGAAATGCCAAGAGATTTCAGAGGGTTTCTGCATAAGGAATCTAGAGTTTTGAATATTACGTCATTACCTTTGACTGTTGAGCATGAAGAGCTATCCGTGTCCCGAAATGTTGATTTGGTAATGAATTTTTTTGTGGCCAGAAAAGAATCTATTTTGAAGAATCTGTGGGATAAAAGTCTAAAACTAGGAGAGCACTTAGATTTCTTTTTGCGAGCAAAAGAAAACGGCTTAAAAATATCCTATCTTCCTCAGATGTATACACTCCATTACAGGCCTTCTGGTGATGCGGATCCTTTATATCAGATTAAAAGAAGTAGAGCCGAAAAGTTTATTGAGAAAAATTTTGAAAAACATGCAATTGACATTGTTCTTAAAAATGGCGAAGTCATTAAAGGTTAAATCATATTATGAATAACATTACAATAAAATCGGCACGAAGCGCAGAATCTAATGGAGATTATTCAAAAGCATTGGAAATCTATGCCAAACTCTCAAGGGAGATGAGTACTGAGGCTTTTGATTATGATATTTTTAGAATTAAGAGTAAATTAAAGAAATCTGAAAATATTGATCTAAGGAAATTACTTGAAACTATTGAAGTTGATAAGATTTATGTGTTAAATCTTGCTTCTGATTCAGAGAAGAAGCTACGTGTAGCTAGAGAATTGAGCCGAGTCGGATTAGATTTCTCGTTTGTCAGCGGCGTTTATGGTCGATACTCCGATGAAGCGAAAAAATACTTCAATGAATATTTAATGCGTTCTCCGGGATCAATGAAGTCATCACGGCACATTGAGAATAATGTTCAGCTTATTTTAAAGAAGAACGCTACAATTGGGGCATTTGGATATTTGCTATCGCAGCGTAAGATATTTAATGATGCATTGGATAACGGGTATAAGAGGATATGTGTTTTTGACGATGATGTAATATTTTCTAATTTTTCCAGTTCTCATATTCGAAATATAGAAAAACGTTTATCTTTTAATTCCGATTGGAAAATATTGCATTTAGGTGCATCGGAGTATTCGGAAGATCATCCCGGAGATAATGTCTCGGAGGGGGATGCGTTTTATTCTGCCATTCCTCATAAAACATGTGGATCTTTTGCAACTATCTATGATGAATCTTCTTTCAAAGACATTTTAGAGGCCATTTGTGAGATGGATGGGCCTTATGATAATGTAGCGTTGGGATCTATTTATAATAAATATCCAGATTCATGTCTGGTTGCGTACCCTAATATTTGTTTGGCTGATGTTCATTCTTCAAATATAAGGTCTAAAAGAGATCAATTTACTCATTCGGAAAAAATGAGATGGAGCCTTGAAAAGGATGATTATTATAAATATAAGAATAAACATGTCATCAATTTAATAGTAAAATTCCCCGAGGCAGCTAATTTTGTTCTAAATTATCCGCATCACGCAGATGATCTGAAAATAAGATTCTTCTATATGTCTGATGATGGGATTAGGCCTATTCACGCGGGGGGGGCAATTCTTAAAAACAATAGCCATCTTGAAGAATTTGATAATCTCTATGATGAATTAAATTCAAAAATAAATATTCATGAGTTCTCGCTTCCATTGGCGGATAAAAATATTTTCTGGCCAAATAAGACGGTATTGAATTTTGATATTATAAGAAATATTGTTATCGGAGAGTATTCTAAGAATTACGATGAGTCCTCCTTGGAATTTCCATATAGGGTATTGGATGGTGACCATTTTCATGAATCTGAAAAAGGATTGGCTTCTGTTATAGTTCCAACATATAGAGATTTTGGATTCGTTACTGCATGTATAGATTCTGTTATACAACAGGATTACGAGAATATTGAATTAATTTTGGTTTTTGATAATCCGGATAAGCAGCCTGAAGAAAGTGACATAATTTCATATGTCCGAGAATCTGAGAGGAAAGCAGGTCGAGTAAACCCTGTTAATTTAAAAATTGCTTTTCACAAAAATACAAGATATGGGTGTGGAGCAAGAAATACAGGTATTTTTCTCTCAAGGGGAGAATTTATTTCCTTTTTGGACGACGATGATCTATATACTAAATCTAGGATTAGTGAGTCTATTTCCACTTTGAATAATGACGTCGCTAATGAGTTTGGTGCTTGTTATTGTGCATACGTTGGGCTATGGGATGATGAGGAAAATATTGACCATTCAAGAATGAGAAAAGGTAATTTTCTTAATGAAATTATTTGTTTAAATTATCTATCTCATTACATCCATACAGGAACTGTTACTTATCGACGGGATGTTATTATGGACATCTGTGGATTCGATGAGAAATATATTCGTCATCAAGACATAGAGATGAATGCTCGTTTCTTTAGGCTAAATAATATAACATTTTCTCCGATGATTGGGATGAAATTTAAGCCAAGAAAAAAGCAAACCAAGGCCACATTTAGCAATAGTCTTGAGTTACTGTTGGATGTGAAAAAGAAATTGACAGAAGACTTCTCTGATGTTATTGGGAAATATGATGAAGATATTTTTAATATGTATGTTTCAGGACATGTGGCGGACTTGAAGTCATATTTTTCCGAAAAATTAATCGATGAAAATTTAAGAAAAGTCCTGATAAATTTCTTGCAAAAATGATGAGAATATCTATTGTTGGCACCGGTTACGTCGGCCTTTCCAATGCGATGCTGTTGGCACAGCATCATGAAGTAGTGGCTCTTGATATTGATGAGCGTAAAGTAGCTTTGCTCAATGATAGGAAGTCTCCCATTGTGGATGCCGAGATTCAGAGCTTCCTGGCGGAAAAGAAGCTGAACTTCCGTGCCACGCTGAATAAGCAGGATGCCTATATTGGTGCGGACTTTGTCATCATCGCCACGCCTACGGATTACGATCCGCAAACGCAGTACTTCAATACCAAGTCGGTGGAGTCGGTGGCACGAGAGGTGATGGCAATCAATCCGGATGCGGTGATGGTGATCAAATCTACGGTACCAGT
This sequence comes from Comamonas sp. F1-6, assembly GCF_039581415.1. Classification (NCBI taxonomy): domain Bacteria; kingdom Pseudomonadati; phylum Pseudomonadota; class Betaproteobacteria; order Burkholderiales; family Comamonadaceae; genus Comamonas; species Comamonas sp. F1-6. The sequence goes on along the minus strand of NZ_JBCPWN010000035.1, from coordinate 18,758 downwards.
TGGCTTTACCAAGCGCCTGAAGGAGCAACTGGGTAGCGAGAACATTGTTTTCTCGCCAGAGTTTCTGCGTGAAGGCAAGGCCCTGTATGACAACCTGCATCCCAGCCGCATCGTGGTTGGGGAGCGTTCCGAGCGTGGTCAGCAGTTTGCCGATCTGCTGTGCGAGGGCGCCATCAAAAAGGATGTGCAGGTATTGCTGACGGATAGCACCGAGGCCGAGGCCATCAAGCTGTTTGCCAATACCTATCTGGCCATGCGCGTCGCGTATTTCAATGAACTGGATACCTATGCGGCCGTGCATGGGCTGGACACGCGCCAGATCATTGAAGGGGTCAGTCTCGACTCACGCATTGGCGGGCATTACAACAATCCTTCGTTTGGTTACGGCGGTTATTGCCTGCCCAAGGACACCAAGCAGTTGCTGGCCAACTATGCCGATGTTCCGCAGAGCCTGATGCATGCGATTGTGGAGTCGAACCGCACACGCAAGGATTTTGTGGCGGACGATATCTTGAAGCGCAATCCCAAGGTGGTGGGTATCTACCGCTTGGTGATGAAGGCTGGCTCGGACAATTTCCGTGCTTCTTCCGTCCAGGGGGTGATGAAGCGCCTCAAGGCCAAGGGTGTGGAGGTTGTGGTGTATGAGCCTGTGCTCGATGCTCCTGATTTCTTCCACTCCCGCGTTGTCAAGGATTTGGCGGAGTTCAAGCAGATTGCCGATGTGATCGTGGCCAATCGTGTTGTGGATGAGCTGACCGATGTACCGCACAAGGTCTACACACGTGACTTGTTCGGCGGCGATGCGTGAGCCGTCATTTGTTCATTAAAGGTTTGCAACGATGAAGGTCACAAAAGCAGTTTTCCCGGTCGCGGGTATGGGAACCCGTTTTCTACCTGCCACCAAGGCCAGTCCCAAGGAGATGCTGCCGGTGGTGGATAAGCCGCTGATTCAGTATGCGGTGGAAGAAGCCCTGGCTGCAGGCATCAAGGAAATGGTGTTCGTGACAGGCCGAAGCAAGCGCAGCATCGAGGATCATTTCGACAAGGCTTATGAGCTGGAAAACGAGCTGGAGGTGCGTGGCAAGACGGAGATGCTCAAGTATGTGCGTAGCTTGATGCCTGCAGACATGAAGTGTGTCTATATCCGCCAGCCGGAGGCCCTGGGCTTGGGCCATGCCGTCCTGTGCGCACAGCCTGTAGTAGGCAATGAGCCGTTTGCCGTGTTGCTGGCTGATGATTTGCTGGATGGCGAGCCGGCGGTAATGCGCCAGATGGTGGACGTGTACGACTACTACAAGTGCTCGGTGCTGGGGGTGCAGCAGGTGCCGCTTGAAGACACACGTAGCTATGGCATTGTGGACAGCAAGCCGCTCAAGGACGGCTTGGAGGCTGTGCACGCCATTGTGGAAAAGCCAAAGCCGGAGGAAGCACCTTCCACACTGGCGGTGGTGGGCCGCTATGTGCTGACGCCGCGTATCTTTCATCATTTGGCTCACCTGGGTAAGGGCGCTGGTGGAGAGATCCAGCTTACCGACGGAATTGCGGCGCTGATGAAGGAAGAGCAGGTGCTGGCCTACCGCTATCAGGGCAAGCGGTATGACTGCGGCTCCAAGATCGGCTACCTGGAGGCCACCTTGGCCATGGCACGCAAGCACCCAGAGGTGGGCGAACAGTTTGAGCAACTGCTGCAGTCGTTGCGCAACTAGGAAGCGCCTGTACAACCCTTGCGATGCAGTCCGAAGTAAGGCGGTAGCCGTGTGGCTATCTACGGCTTCGGCTGCGTCTCGTTCGGGTTCGGGTTCGGGTTCGGGATTGTGTCGCTTGCTCTAAAAGCATAGCTACTGGCGTTTGTACTTGATGGGTTTCATATAACAAATCGTTTGAAACCATTTTTGGACGTGCGCAGAAGGCTATTTTTTTAAGAGCTAATGCAGGCAAGACCTGCAAAATGTGATTTGACAAGGATGAAGTTTTGAGTGTGGATACACCCATTTGGCAGGCGCTGAAATCCAGGGCTGCCGTTTGCGAGCAAACGCTGAATCTGCAACAGGCACTGGGCAGCCCTGGCCGGTTTGAGTGTTTGAGCTTGCAGGCACCTCATGTTTTGCTGGATTGCTCCAAATCCTTGTGGGACGAGGCTGTGTTGAAGGCCTTGCTGCAAATGGCCAGGGAGGCCGGTTTGGCGCAGCGGCGTGATGCCTTGTATGGCGGGGCAGTGGTGAACGAAACAGAGCAGCGCCCGGCCTTGCATGTGCGCTTGCGTGCTCCTTTGGCGCCGCAGGGTTGCGCCATGCCAGAGGAAGAATGCCATGCAGGCCGGCGCACCATGCTGACCTTGGCGCAGCAGTTGCGTGAACAGGCCCGTTTTACGGATGTAGTGCATATCGGCATTGGTGGCTCGGGCCTGGGGCCTGAACTGTTGCTGCAGGCACTGCAACCCTGGTGTCAAGGCGGGCCGCGTGTGCATGTGGTGTCCAATATGGACGGCCATGACCTGCAGCAGGCGCTTCAAGGGCTGGAGCCCGAGCGGACATTGTTCATCGTGGCTTCCAAGTCCTGGTCCACGGCCGAGACACAGCGCAATATGGCATCGGCCAAGGCCTGGGTATGTGCGGCTGGTGACCTGCATTGGCCGGATCATTTTGTGGCCGTGTCTTCGCGCGAAGATATTGCCCGCCAGAATGGCTTTACGCAGACGCTGCATATCCCGGAGGGGATTGGCGGGCGCTTTTCCATCTGGTCTGCCGTAGGATTGCCGGTGGCTCTGGTCGTTGGGCCGGCGGTTTTCGAGCGTTTGCTGGCCGGTGCAGCGGAGATGGATGCGCACTTTGCCCAGGCACCGCTGGAGCGCAATGCGCCGGTATGGCTGGGTTTGCTGGATGTGTGGTACGGCAGTTTTCTGCGTATGCCGGGGCGCTGCGTTGCGCCGTATCACCATGGTTTGCGCCGACTGCCGGCGTATCTGCAGCAGCTTGAGATGGAGAGCAATGGCAAGCAGGTACATGCAGATGGCACGCCTGTGGGCTATCCAACGACCGGCATGGTTTGGGGTGAGCCCGGCAGCAATGGCCAGCATGCTTTCTTTCAGTGGCTGCACCAGGGAACCCAGCGTATTCCGGTGGAGTTCATTGCCGCTCGCACGGCGACCCATGGCTTGCCGGAGCACCAAGAGGCCTTGCTGGCCAATGCACTGGCCCAGGCTCAGGCGCTGATGCAGGGAAGCAAGGCCGGTCCGGGGCAACTGGCCGGGCATCAGGATTTTCCGGGTAATCGCCCCAGCACCTTCATGTTGCTGGATGCATTGACCCCCGAGTCGCTGGGCGCCTTGCTGGCCCTGCATGAGCACCGGGTGTTTGTGGCAGGCACGGTATGGGGTATCAACAGCTTTGACCAGTGGGGGGTGGAGCTGGGCAAGACGCTGGCCAAGGATTTGCGCACGCGCATGGATTCTGGCGATCTGTCTGGGCTTGACGCTTCCACGGCGGGATTGCTGGCGTATTGCTGCCCGGAAACGGAGCAAGTCTGATGAAGGCCTTGCGTGGTCTCCTGCATCTGCTGCGCGGCGATTTTGCCAGCGCCCTAGCCGAGGCTGGAACTAGCTCTTTGAGTGGACTTAATAGCTGGGTGCCTTGGGCGCATTACCGGATGGGCATGTATGCCACGGTGGCGGCGCTGCCGCTGCAGCCGGGTCGCAGGCGCCATGTCATGCCTGCCGTAGTTTCTCTGGCCGCATGCGGCCAGCATGACCGGGCGCGCAAGATGCTGGCGGCGGCGCGATGGCGGGGGACTCCGGCGCGCTTGCGCGTCGCATTGGCCGATGCCTTGGCGCCTTTCATGCCTGTAGAGGCTCTGCAATTGCTGGAGTCTGTGCAAGAGGCCGCATCTCCAGCTCTGCATGCTGCGCTTTTGTTGCGCACAAACCAGACTCAGCGAGCGCGCGAGTTGTTGGCAGATGCCCGAAACAGCGGCCAGGCAGCGCGCTATCCAGAGTTGTTTCTCTATCAGACGATGGCGGAGCCTGATCGGCCAGAGCAGCAATTGGAACGGCTCAATCTTTTTTTTGCTGCTTATGGCCTGCCGCCGTTGGCATTGCGCAATCCGCATGAGGCACCCGGCCCATGCAATGTGAAATTGCCCGATTTGCCGGCAGCGGCGGATGGCCCTTTGGTTTCGGTCTTGATGACGACGTTCCAGACCGGCGCGAGAGCATCGGTGGCGATCGAGTCCCTGTTGAATCAGACCTATCGCAATCTGGAGATCATCGTGGTGGATGATGCCAGCGCTGACGACACCCCAGAGTTGGTGGAGACGTGGGCGAAAAAAGACGCACGCGTGAAGCTGCTGCGGTTGCAAACGAATGGCGGTACTTACCTGGCCAAAAGCATGGGTCTGCAGCTTGCACGCGGAGAGTTTGTGACATGCCACGATTCTGACGATTGGTCGCACCCGCTAAAGATAGAAATGCAGGTGCGCCCCTTGTTGGAAGACGCTTCGCTGGTGGCAACAACTTCGCATTGGGTGCGTATGCAGGATGATGGCGTTTTCTATGCCCGTCCCGTGCATACCTTGATGCGCTTGAATCCCTCTTCACCGATGTTTCGGCGTGAGCTGGTGTTGCAGCGCATGGGGGCCTGGGACTGCGTGAGAACGGGAGCGGACAGTGAGTTTCATGCACGGCTGAGGCTGGTGTTTGGAAAAGCTGCCGTCAAGCGCATTGCGAAGCCGCTGGCATTGGGTTCGCACCGTGTGGGTTCGCTGATGACGGCAGAAGACACAGGCTATTCGGATGCAGGTGTTTCACCGCAGCGGCTGGCTTACTGGGAGGCCTGGGCCAGCTGGCATCTGGATTGTTTGCGCCAGGGCAAGGCACCTGGCCTGCCCCTGGATCTGGAGGCTTTGTCTGCAGGTCGTCTCTTTGCTGCGCCTGAGGAGATCTGTGTCAAGCCAGAGCAGGTCAGGGCTGCGCAGGATCAGGTCCGGCAACAGGTGCTGCGTGCCGGCGACAAACAGTAAACCCGCTTTATGTGAGAGCCTGGTGTCGGAAAGAATTGGCATTTTTTCGAGAGGAATATTTCGCATTCCTCTGCTGGCGGTGTTGCTAAAGGCGACGCCAGTGCGCTTGCGCGCATGGCGCGCCGCCCCGGTTGATGTGGTAGCCGGCTGGGGTCTGCGTCCTACCACTTGGAAGGCTGTGGCCTATGCAGGCAAGCATGGTTTGCCTTATGTGGCGCTGGAGGATGGCTTTCTGCGCTCCTTCGGCACGGGAGAGTATTTCCCGCCGCTGTCATTGGTGGTTGATGATGCAGGCATTTATTACGATTGCACGCGACCCAGTGCATTGGAGCAACTGCTGAGCAGCGATGCCGATGTGCTGGCACCGGATGCCGCGCTGGTGCGGCAGGCCCGCGAGAAGCTGCTTTCAGCGGGCCTCAGCAAATACAACCATGCACCGGATCTGCCCGCAGGCGTGTTGCGCGTCGATGATGTTCAGCGGGTTCTGGTAGTGGACCAGACGGCTGGAGATATGAGTGTGGCCAAGGGTGGGGCGGATGCCGCTACGTTTGAAGCCATGCTGGCGGCAGCGCTGGACGAAAATCCGCAGGCCACGGTTTATGTCAAGACCCATCCCGAAGTGACTTCGGGCCGCAAGGGCGGTTATCTGACGGGCGTGCAGTCCGATGCCCGTACGGTGGTGTTGCGTGATGCGGTCAACCCGATGAGCCTGATCGCTCAAATGGACAAGGTCTATGTGGTCAGTTCGACCATGGGCTTTGAGGCCTTGCTTGCCAGCAAGCCGGTGGTCTGCTTTGGCGTGCCCTGGTATTCGGGCTGGGGCGCGACGGATGATCGCCAGCCGCAGCATGCAGCCATGGGGCGCCGGGCCGGGTGCAGGCGCTCGGTGGACGAGTTGTTTGCCGCTGGCTATATGCACTATACCCGATATCTGAATCCTGAAACAAGGCAGCTGGGCTCCATCGCAGATGTGACGGTCTGGCTGGATAGGCAGCGGGAGATGGCCGAGCGTTACTCGGGTCGGATGATTTGCGTAGGTTTTCCGCGCTGGCGTGCCTGGAATTTTCGGCAGATGCTGTCCTTGCACGCAAAGCGAGTTGTTCACGCGCGCAGCGCGGATGCCGCTGCCGCGCTGAAGCCCGAAAGAGATGACTGTCTGGTCTGCTGGGGCCGTGTTCCGCCCGAAGGAGTGCAGGAACTGGCTGCGGCATCAGGCGTGCGCCTGCTTCGCATGGAGGATGGCTTTGTGCGCTCCGTGGGGCTGGGCTCCGACCTGATCCCGCCGCAGTCCTTTGTGCTGGATGCCAAGGGCATTTATTTCGATCCGGGCCAGCCTTCGGAGCTGGAGGATCTACTCAATACCCGGACATTCATGGTGCAGGACCTGGAGCGTGCGCGCAATGTGCGCGCCTTTATCGTCGAGCACGGCATCACCAAGTACAACCTGGAGCCCAATCGCCCGGTGGACTGGTTCAGCGATGAACATCCGCAGGCCGGTCGCAAGGTGGTGCTGGTGCCGGGTCAGGTGGAGGACGACGCTTCCATTCGCTTTGGCTGCGACGCCGAGGGTGTTTGCACGAATCTGGGTCTGCTCCAGGCGGCACGCTCTGCATTTCCCGATGCTTTCATTGTCTTCAAGCCGCACCCTGATGTGAGCAGCGGCAATCGCAAGGGGCGTGTAGAGCCGGCTCAGGCTTTGCTGTATGCCGACCACATGGAGCAAGGCGCTTCGGTGGTGAGCTGTATCGAGGCCTGCGATGTGGTGGTGACCATGACCTCGTTGACTGGCTTTGATGCCTTGCTGCGCAACAAGCAAGTGGTGGTGCACGGGCGGCCGTTCTACGCTGGTTGGGGCCTCACGCAGGACTGTCTGCCCGTGCCGCGCCGCAGCCGCTCGCTGTCTCTGGATGAGCTGGTCGCGGGGGCGCTGCTGCACTACCCCTTGTACTGGGATCCGGTGCTCAGAGGCTACACGAGCTGCGAAGCGGTGCTCAGGCGCTTGCTTGAGCAACGTACCGCCCTGGAGCAGTCGGGCAGTTTGCAGGGCCTGAAGTCCGGCTGGTTGAGGCGGCAGTGGCGTAAATCTAGGGTATTGCTTCAGTCGATTTTGTCGGATTGGTGATACTTACCTTTTTTTGCAATTATTTTTCATCGATTTGTTGTCAACGTGCAGTGATGTGCAGAGGTTCCTCTCGGTGAAACCCCCTAAAATAGGGCGGTCATGCTTCATGACGCCTCCATAAAGATACCAAGCGGCCTGACAGCCCGCAGTTCCTAACGCATGAAGAACAAGAGTGGATTTGCGTCTAAACGTGTTTTGTTGCTACAAGGCCCGGTAGGGCCTTTTTTCTGGAACCTGGCCAAGGACTTGCGCTCGGTGGGGGCGACTGTTTTCAAGTTCAACTTCAATGCGGGGGATTGGCTGTTCTATCCCCGCAAGGCCCATTCGTTCCGGGGGGAACTGGCACAGTGGCCCGAGGTTCTGGAGGCCTTCATCATCAGGCACCGGATTGATGCGGTGCTGCTGTTCGGCGATTGCCGGCCTGTGCATGCGTGCGTGCGCTCCATGACGGAGCGTCTGGGCTGTGCCTTAGGAGTGTTTGAAGAAGGCTATCTGCGGCCCGACCACATCACCTTTGAGCCCATGGGCGTGAATGGACATTCTCATTTTGAAAAGAGACTGGCCATATGGCTTAAGCAGAGGGCGCAGCAAGAGACTGCGCCACAGCCTTCTCATCCGAATGGACCGATGACGGAGTCATGGAAGAAGGTCGGAAACTCATTCTGGCATTCGGCCATGTGGGGCATGCTGTATTTCTTTGCTGCCTGGCTGGGGCAGTGGTTCTGGAATAACTCCCTGCATCACAGAAGCATGACCGTGCGGGATGCGCCTTGGTGGTGGCTGAGTTATCTGCGTAAATTCTGGTATCGCCGCACGGAAAAGGAAATCGAGAATCTGCTGCTTGGAGATTTGCGCAAGAAATTCTTCCTGGCTCCGCTGCAGGTATATAACGATGCCCAGATCGTGGTTCACTCGAACTATGATTTCGTGACGGATTTCATCAATCACGTTTTGCATTCATTTTCCAGGGCGCAGGCGCTGGAGCGTATGAACGGCGTGCCCGAAGGTGGAAAGTCGATTGCGAATGACGTGGTGGTGTTCAAGCACCACCCCATGGACCGGGGGCACCGGAACTACGCCAATATCATCAGTCTGTTGGCAAGGCGTCATGGTTTGCAGGGCAAGGTCTTATATATCCATGACCAGCATCTGCCATCGTTGCTCAAGAATGCCAAGGGGGTGGTGCTGGTCAATAGCACGACCGGTCTTTCGGCTTTGGGTCATGGTGCCCCTGTCAAGGTTTGCGGCAATGCCTTGTATGACCTGGAAGGCTTGACCTTTCAGGGCAAGATGCGGGATTTCTGGTTTCGAGCGCATCAGGCCATTCCTGATCAGGATATGCTCTCGCGCTTTCGCAGGGCCTTGATAGAGTGCACGCAGATCAATGGCAGCTTCTATCGCCGGCTTTCGGCGGTCTCATGGCGTTGCGGGGCCGCGCTGGATGGCCAGATGGCCCAGCGCCTGTGGGGAGGCGGTCCGTCGGTGGATCCCTTGCTTTGGCCGGAAGAGGCTGTGGACCCGGTATTCGTTTCCCGGCAGGAAAATCAGGAAAATGCCATGCCTTCTATGTTGCAGGGGGTGGCCTCTGTTGAATAAGCCATGGTATGGAAGGATTCCGTTTTCCGGAGTGCAATGACTAGCAGAGAAAAGAATATCTCATTCGAGTCTTCCGGGAAGACAAGTGATTGCGAGCGCCTGGTGATCTTCATGGGTGGCTTTGATCCCCGTGGGGCAAGGCATTATCACCAGTTGATGCGCGCGGAATCGCAAAAGCAGCCGTCTGTTTCCGAGGGTAGAAAATACGCGATTGGCAGCAGAGAGAAGTGGAATGAGGGCGAGGCAGCGCAAGAAAAATCGCTGCATTCTCGATGGCGGGTTTCTCAGGCGGGGTCCGAAAATACTGAATCTGCCGATTTTGTTTTTTTTGACTGGCACGATCAGGTTCGTCTTCATTGGCCCCAGAGTCGGGCGGAAGTCTTTCGCCAGGCCCTGGGAACCTATATTGCTGTCTGGAATTTGAGGCAGTGGCTGAAACCTGTGCGAGAGCAGGCGCGTTTTACTTTGTGGGCGCTGATGTACCCGCTGTTTTATGTGCTGCTGGTGCTGCTGGCCGGAATCGGCATGGGCTCTTTGCTCGTTAATCTATGGGACGGTTTGCCGAAAGCGGGCGCATTCGCGCTGATGCTTGCGGTGATTGCTGCTGTTTGCTGGAGCGGCTTTGTGCTGGACCGGTATCTGCATATCAGCTGGCTTTTGAGAATTTTGAACTTTGCCCATGCCAGTTCCAGGAAAACATTCCCCGTGCTGGATGCGCGTATCGAGGCGATGGCCGCCGAGGTGGCGCAGGCCATGCAGCAGCAGCGGTGGCGTGAGGTGGTCGTGGTCGGCTTCAGTGTCGGCAGTGTGCAGGCTCTGAAGTTGACTCAGGCGCTTCGCCGTAAGCTGGCTGAAGATCCGTTATCCTCACACGCTTCTCGCAAGCCGCTGGTGAGCTTGGTCACCCTGGGCAATTGCATTCCGTTGTTCGGGCTGTTTCCCGGCGCTGGCGCGTTGCGGCAAACCTTGCGTGAGGTCGCCATGGACGAAGCGGTGTACTGGGCCGATATTTCTTCTCCCAGCGATAGCGTGTGTTTCGGCATGTGCGATGTAGTGGGGCTGTCGTTGCGCGAAGATGGGCGCAAGGATGAGACCCAGGCCGCCAGCCCGGTTATCGAGGCCGGAAAGCGCCGGGCCCAGTGGGGATTCAATCCGCAGGCGATATGCTCCCCGCGCTTTCACAAGCTGTTTTTGCCGACAACCTACCGTTGGTTGCGCAGGAACAAGATGCGCATGCATTTTCAGTATCTGATGGCCGGCGAAGTTGCCGGTGCCTATGATTATTTCGAGTTGCTCACCAGCGCCGGTCCGATGCGTGACTACATAGAGAGGAAGTTGGTGCGATGAGTCGTTTCTGTCCCGTTTATCCCAAGCCCCACCCCGAGCAGACATCGAAGCTGCGCATGTTCTGGCATGCGCGGCGCTCCTGGATGGACGCGCTGTTCGAGCGCAGCTACAGCATGCAGATGGGTGAGGTTCATCTGCCCGGCGTGGATCTCTACATGCTCAATGACCTCAAAGAGGTCAAGAGAGTCATGCAGAGCGAGGCGCAGCAGTTTCCCAAGAGCCATCTGCTGCATGAATCGCTGGAGCCTTTGCTGGGAGACAGCATCTTCACGACCAATGGCGAGCAGTGGCAGCGTCAGCGCACCATGATGAATCCCGCGTTTGCCCAGGCGCGTGTGAACGTCGCTTTCCCGCGCATGCTGGGAGCCGCGCAATCCATGCTGGAGCGCCTGGATGCCGTGGAGGAGGGACAGCCGTACGACATCGAGATCGAGATGACCCATGTCACGGCTGACATCATTTTCCGCACGATTTTCTCCAAGCCCATGCAGGGGCCTGATGCGCATCGCATCTTCGAGGCATTTGCCCGCTATCAGTCACTGGCGCCCAAGCTCATGCTGCCAGCGCTGTTCGGTGCTCGCTGGTTGACCATGCCCTGGTACCGCTGGCAGAGCAACCAGGCGGCCAGGGAGATTCGTGGCTTGCTGCACGCCATGATCAAGCCGCGCTATGAAGCGCATCTGAAGGGCGAGGCCGAGGAGCAGGAGGATATTCTTGCCGCCTTCATGCAGGCCAAGGATCCGAACACAGGCGAGCCTTTCAACGAGGAAGAGCTGGTCAATCAGGTCGCCATGCTGTTTCTGGCAGGGCATGAAACTTCGGCCAGCGCGCTGACCTGGGCCAGCTATCTTCTGGCCCAGTCACCCGACATACAGCAGCGTGCCTACGAGCAAGTGGTGGAGGTGGTTGGCGATCGTCTGCCGCAGCAGGCGGACATGAAGAGCTTCTCTCAGGTCTGGAATATCTTTCGGGAGACCTTGCGTCTGTTTCCCCCTGTGGGCTTCTTCGCCCGGGAGAATGTTCAGTCCTGCCCTATCAGGGGCAAGCAGCTGAAGGAGCGCAGCACGGTGGTGGTGGCGCCCTGGCTGTTGCAGCGCCACCGAAAATGGTGGAAGAACCCAGATGCCTTCGACCCGGATCGCTTTGACCGTGAGGAGGACAAGGAAGCCATCAAACACGCCTACATGCCTTTCAGCATGGGGCCGCGCGTTTGTCTGGGGGCCGCATTTGCCTTGCAGGAGGCGGTCTTGATTCTGGCCTGCCTGCTGCAGCGCTATGAAATCCTGCCGGCGGCAGGCCATGTGCCGCAGCCTGTGGGGCGGCTGACGATTCGCTCCGAAAATGGCGTACGCATCAATTTGCGCAAGAGAGAGGCTGCATGAAGGAGCGCCTGGCAGGTTTTGCGCTGATGTGTGCAGTCGTTCCGCTGGCGGTCGTGGGCTGGCTGATTCTTTGCTGGGTCGGCCTGTTCGGCAAGACGGAGCGGGGCAGGGCCGGAGTGCGGGCGCTGGACCATTTTGTCAATGCTGCAGTGCTCAATGGCTATGCCTGGGAAAGCGTTTCATCGCATGCCTGGCGCGAACGCGAGAACAAGCGCTGGGCGCGTTGGGTCATCCGGATCACCGATCACTTCCAGAAGGATCACTGCATGCGTGCCAACAAGCGCGAGCAGCCCGTGGTGGATCTGATTCTGAAAAAAGGTCTGCAGGGCCAGACGATCAGGTGACAGGGCGGGCGCCAGGCCATTCAGCCCATGAGCCGGATGAGCTCATTACGCCTCATTACGCTTCATGCCCGGTCCAGGTCAGCGAGATTCGGCTCTGGTGCGTTAAGGACTGAAGCGTTTCCGGGACGAAGCGCGATCTCGCCGGCCCACGGTGATCTATATCGAGCATGGAGACATATGTCCAATCGCACTTCACTCATCCGCAGCCTGGCAGCCTTGGCGCTGGTTTGCGCAGCGGGTGCCGCCCAGGCGCAGGCCTATATCAGCGGCTCCATCTCAGGGCAGCTGGCGCCCGGGGTTTACGGTCAGGTCAATATCGGTAATGCACCGCCGCCGCTGCTGTATGCCCAGCCGATGTGGGGCGGCCCGGTAGTGCCGCAGGTGCAGCCCATCTATATGTGGGTGCCGCCCGGCCATTCGCGCAACTGGCGCCGCTACTGCGGCCGCTACCACGCCTGCGGCCAGCCGGTCTATTTCCTGCGCAATCCGCCACCCCATTGGCGTGCAGGACCTCCGCCGCGCCACCACCACGAGCGACGCGACTGGCATGACGACCGCCGGGACCATAGGCACTGGGACAGAGACGATCGCCGCGATCGACGTGACTGGGACAGGCATGATCGCGATGATCGGGGGGGGCGTGGTCATGGTCACGGGCGTGGGCATGGACGCCATGACGACTGAATTAGGGGTTAACCACTAAATTCACTGTTGCTTATGCGCAGCAATGAAGGCTGATTGCTATTAAAAAAATAGCAATCAGCCTTTTATTTTTATTGGCCTCATGCTTTGTTTGTAGGTATTTATACGTGTTATGAGCAAGCACTTTGCTATGCCTTTGCGGCATAGCTGCTAGCGGAGGGCTTGCCTAGTGGGAGGGCGTGGGGCTGCCGACAATAGTCTCATTCGTTTTGACTAGATGGTTGCCCTGATGCAAGCCCTGTCGAGCGCCCCGTCCTGCCGGTGCAGTCTGCCCGCAGCGTGACGGGAGTGGCTTGAAAGGCCTCGATGGCCGGGACTCGGCATTCGAGATTGCGGGGCAGCCATGGCATCCACTTCAGGAGTCTTCCGGCATGAGCGCAGCACTCAAAGGCATTTCTTCCATGGCAACCCGCCAGGTCCTCGCGGATCTGGTTGCAGCCTGGCAGGAGCAGGGCGGGGAGCCGGTGCAGATCGAATCCGTGGGCGGTGTGGATGCCGCGCAGCGCGTGCAGTCCGGCGAAGAGGCCTTTGATGTGGTCTTCCTGGCTTCCAACGCCATCGACAAGCTGCAGGCCGCCGGTCGTGTGGTTGCAGGCAGCAAGGTGGACTTGGTGCTCTCCAGTACTGCCGTGGCCGTGCCTGCTGCTGCGGAGCAGCCCGATATCGGCTCCGAAGAGGCCGTGCGCGCTGCCGTGCTGGCCGCGCCCAGCATTGGCTATTCCACCGGCCCCAGCGGTGTGGCACTGCAAAAGCTGTTCGAGCGCTGGGGCATTGCCGACGAGATCAAGTCCCGCATCGTGCAGGCCCGCCCCGGCGTACCCGTGGGCTCCATGATTGCTTCGGGCGAAGTGGCGTTGGGCTTTCAGCAGTTGAGCGAGCTGATCCATGTCGCGGGCATACAGATCGTGGGCGGCCTGCCTGCCGCGATTGCCATCGATACGGTGTTTTCGGCCGGCGTTGTGACGGGCTCGGCACATGCGGATGCCGTGCAGCGTCTGCTGGCCTTCATGGCTTCGCCTGAAGCCGAAGCGGCCAAGCGCCGCCAGGGCATGGAGCCCGCTTGAATTGATTCGTGTCCAGGCGGGGGCCTGGCACTGACACCCCATCCAGCAAAAGGGCAGTCATAGCCCTTTCGTGACGGACGTACCAGATGCCTTTGAGGCTTTGGCGCCAGCCGCGAGACAGGAGATAGAGGCGACAAAGAGAGGCAACTGAGATTCCAAATATGACTTCGCAAACTAGCAAACAGAGCACCGGCCCGGCGGTCGTCAATGTGCAGACCGTGCTCAACGAGAGCCCGTTTTCACGCTTCCAGTGGGGGATTTTCTTCCTCTGTTTTTTGATTGTTCTGCTCGACGGTTTTGATACCGCCGCCATCGGCTTCATCGCTCCTTCGCTGCTCGGCGAATGGGGCATCGACAAGTCCCATCTGGGCCCGGTGCTGAGCGCGGCCCTGTTCGGCCTGGCGTTCGGCGCGCTGGGGGCGGGTCCGCTGGCGGACCGCGTGGGCCGCAAGACCGTGCTGATCATCGCTTCGGTGGTGATGGGCGGTGCATCGATTGCTTCCGGTCTGGTGCACGATCTGCAAGGCCTGACCATCTGGCGCTTCATCACCGGCCTGGGTCTTGGCGCCGCCATGCCCAACGCCATCACGCTGATGAACGAATACTGCCCTGACAGCAAGCGTTCCTTCATCACCAACTGCATGTTCTGCGGCTTCCCCATCGGCTCGGCCTTCGGCGGCTTTATCGCGGCCTGGATGATTCCGCATTTCGGCTGGCGCAGCCTGCTGATCGTGGGCGGCGTGGTGCCCCTGATCCTGGCCGTGCTGATGATCGTGATGCTGCCCGAGTCGGTGCGCTTCATGGTGCTCAAGAACTACTCGGCAGACCGCGTGCGCAAGGTGATGGTGCGCATCGCCGCCGGCACGCGCAATGCAGCGCGTTTTGTGCTGAACGACGGCGGCGAGGCGGCTGCCCAGGCACAGCAAGGCCCCCAGGGCCTGCGTCTGGTGTTCTCGCAGAAATATCTGGTCGGCACGTTGGCCCTGTGGGTGACGTATTTCATGGGCCTGGTGATCGTCTACGGCCTGGTCAACTGGATGCCTGTGCTGTTCAAGGAAGCAGGCGTGCCGGCCAGCCAGGCGGCCGTGATTGCCGCGCTGTTCCAGCTCGGCGGCGTGGGCGCGATCTTCGTCGGTTTGCTGATGGACCGCTGGAATGCCAATCTGATCATCGCGACGGGCTACTTCCTGACCAGCCTGGGCGTGGCCTTCATCGGCCAGGTGCTCGGCGGTGGCGTGGGCATGCTGGTGGCTTCGGTATTCATTGCCGGTTTGCTGATGAATGCGGCACAGTCGTCCATGCAGGCGCTGGCTGCCGAGTACTACCCCACGGAATGCCGCGCCAGTGGCGTGTCCTGGATGCTGGGCATCGGCCGCTTTGGCGGCATTGCAGGCTCTTTCCTGGTGGCCGAGCTGTCGCGCCGTCACCTGGAGCTGCCGCAGGTCTTCATGGTGGTTGCCATTCCCGGTGTCATCGCCGCGCTGGCGCTGCTGGTCAAGAACCGCTATGCAGGCGGCGCACCGCGCACCTCCATGCTGGGCCTGGGCGGCGCACACTGAACTTTTTGATAGACGAATTATTTTTTAACGGAGCTTGAAGATGATCATTGACGTACACGGTCACTACACCACGGCGCCTGCGGCTCTGGGCGCATGGCGCGATCTGCAGATCGCCGGCCTCAAGGACCCGAGCAAGACCCCGTCGGTGGCCGATCTGAAGATCAGCGACGATGAAATCCGCGAGACCATCGAAACCAACCAGCTGCGTCTGATGAAGGAACGTGGTTCCGATCTGACCATCTTCAGCCCCCGTGCCTCGTTCATGGCGCACCACATCGGTGACTTCCAGACCTCCAGCACCTGGGCCGCCATCTGCAACGAGCTGTGCTTCCGCGTCAGCGAGCTGTTCCCCGACCACTTCATTCCCGCCGCCATGCTGCCCCAGTCGCCCGGCGTGGATCCTGCAACCTGCATTCCCGAGCTGGTCAAGTGCGTGGAGCAATACTGCAACGTGGGCCTGAACCTGAACCCCGATCCCTCGGGCGGCCACTGGACTTCGCCCCCGCTGTCCGACAAGAGCTGGTACCCCATCTACGAAAAGATGGTGGAGTACGACATCCCCGCGATGATCCACGTCTCCACCAGCTGCAATTCATGCTTTCACACCACGGGCAGCCACTATCTGAATGCCGACACCACGGCCTTCATGCAGTGCCTGACTTCGGATCTGTTCAAGGACTTCCCGACCCTGAAGTTCCTGATCCCCCATGGCGGCGGAGCCGTGCCTTACCACTGGGGCCGTTTCCGCGGTCTGGCGCAGGAGATGAAGAAGCCGCTGCTGGAAGAGCATCTGCTGAACAACATCTACTTCGACACCTGCGTCTACCACCAGCCCGGCATCAACCTGCTGACGGAAGTGATTCCGACCAAGAACATTCTGTTCGCCAGCGAAATGATCGGCGCCGTGCGCGGCATCGATCCGCAGACCGGTCACTACTACGACGACACCAAGCGCTACATCGAAGCCACGCAGAACCTGACGGCCGATGAAAAGCACGCCGTTTACGAAGGCAATGCCCGCCGCGTGTTCACGCGCCTAGACAAGGCGCTCAAGGCCAAGGGCCTGTAACTTCTCAAAAAAGAGAGCTGTTAGCGTACGGTATGAAAGGTTTTCAATAAGAAAACTATTCAAATATGATGAATGACAAGTGCTACCAGCTCACTTTTTGGATTCAATAACGTCAAAGCAAAGAGGTATTTCCATGTACGAACTGGGAGTTGTCTACCGCAATATCCAGCGCGCCGACCGCGCTGCTGCTGACGGCCTGGCCGCCCTGGGCTCCGCCACCGTGCACGAGGCCATGGGCCGCGTCGGTCTGCTCAAGCCCTATATGCGCCCCATCTATTCCGGCAAGCAGGTCTCCGGCACCGCCGTCACGGTGCTGCTGCAGCCCGGCGACAACTGGATGATGCATGTGGCTGCCGAGCAGATTCAGCCCGGCGACATCGTGGTCGCTGCCGTCACCGCCGAGTGCAGCGACGGCTACTTCGGCGACCTACTGGCCACCAGCTTCCAGGCGCGCGGCGCACGCGCGCTGATCATCGATGCCGGCGTGCGCGACGTGAAGACGCTGCAGGAGATGGACTTCCCGGTCTGGAGCAAGGCCATCTCTTCCAAGGGCACGATCAAGGCCACCCTGGGCTCGGTCAACATCCCCATCGTCTGCGCCGGCATGCTGGTCACGCCCGGTGACGTGATCGTCGCCGACGACGACGGCGTGGTCTGCGTGCCCGCCGCGCGTGCCGTGGAAGTGCTGGCTGCCGCCCAGAAGCGCGAAAGCTTCGAAGGCGAAAAGCGCGCCAAGCTGGCTTCGGGCGTCCTGGGCCTGGATATGTACAAGATGCGCGAGCCCCTGGAAAAGGCCGGCTTGCGCTATGTGGATTAACACCCCCTGAGCGGCTGCGCCGCTTCCCCCTCTCTCGCTGCGCGGGAAGGGGACGACACCCTCGGTGCGGGGCGGCCCTTCCTCGGTGTCTCTGAGATGTGGCAGCGCCAGTTTCATGGATGGTGGGAAGTGCGCAGCGCACGGTGCAATCAACAATTGAGGAGCAAACAGATGAGCGCCTTTGAAAAAACCCCCGGCTGGCTGGACTGGTATGCCAACCCCAGCAAGCCCCAGTTCAAGCTGCCTGCCGGCGCTGTGGATGCGCACTGCCACGTGTTCGGTCCCGGTAACGAGTTCCCCTTCGCCCCCGAGCGCAAGTACACCCCCTGCGACGCCAGCAAGGCCCAGCTGTATGCGCTGCGCGACCATCTGGGTTTTGCGCGCAATGTGGTGGTGCAGGCCACCTGCCACGGTGCGGACAACCGCGCCATGGTCGATGCCTGCAAGTCCTCGGGCGGCAAGGCCCGCGGCGTGGCCACGGTCAAGCGCTCCATCAGCGATGCCGAACTGCAGGAGCTGCATGACGCCGGCGTGCGCGGCGTGCGTTTCAACTTCGTCAAGCGTCTGGTGGACTTTACGCCCAAGGACGAGCTGATGGAGATCGCCGGTCGCATCGCCAAGCTGGGCTGGCATGTGGTGATCTATTTCGAAGCCGTGGATCTGCCCGAGCTGTGGGACTTCTTCACCGCGCTGCCCACCACCGTGGTGGTCGACCACATGGGCCGCCCCGACGTGACCAAGGGCGTGGACAGCGAGGAGTTCGCCCTGTTCTTGAAGTTCATGCGCGAGCACAAGAATGTCTGGAGCAAGGTTTCCTGCCCCGAGCGCCTGTCCGTCTCCGGCCCCAAGGCGCTTCATGGTGAGCAGAACGCCTACCAGGACGTGGTGCCTTTCGCGCGCCGCGTGGTCGAGGAGTTCCCCGAGCGCGTGCTCTGGGGCACGGACTGGCCGCACCCCAACCTGAAGGACCACATGCCCGACGACGGCCTGCTGGTGGACTTCATTCCTCATATCGCTCCTACCGCGCAGCTGCAGCAAAAGCTGCTGGTGGACAACCCCATGCGTCTGTACTGGCCCGAAGAGGTCTGACGGAGTTCCGGCGACACATACACCCGGAAACAGGCCGCAGCCTTGTCGCATGGGCTGCGCCATCCGTAACGAGGAGAATTTATGGCTTTGGAAAAACCGTATCTGGACGTGCCCGGCACCATCATTTTCGATGCCGAGCAGTCCCGCAAGGGCTACTGGCTCAACCAGTTCTGCATGAGCCTGATGAAGGCCGAGAACCGCGAGCGCTTTCGCGCCAACGAGCGTGCCTATCTGGACGAGTGGGCGATGACCGAGGAGCAGAAGCAGGCCGTGCTGGCGCGTGACCTGAACTGGTGCATGCGCACCGGCGGCAATATCTACTTCCTGGCCAAGATTGGCGCCACCGACGGCAAGAGCTTCCAGCAGATGGCGGGCTCCATGACCGGCATGACCGAAGAAGAGTACCGCGCCATGATGATGGGCGGCGGCCGCTCTGCCGATGGCAATCGCTATGTGGGCGAGGACGGTGATGCGCAGGCGCATCGCCAGCCCCAGGGCAGCGCAGGCAACCAGAACAAGGAAGGCAACTAAGACATGGCACGCATCACCGCATCCGTTTTCACCTCGCACGTGCCTGCCATCGGCGCCGCCATGGACATGGGCAAGACCCAGGAAGCCTACTGGGCGCCCCTGTTCAAGGGTTATGACTTCTCC
>NZ_JBCPWN010000034.1:0-27302 GCF_039581415.1 Comamonas sp. F1-6 | reverse complement strand
AGATAGTCCCGCACAGCCACACCGCGCGCCAGCGCCAGCTCGCGCATGGCATCGTCAGGCACCTTGATGCTGGCCACCAGCAGCGCCGTCATCTGGTCTGCAGGCAGATCCTTGGCCATTCCGACCATGTTACGGGGCTTTTTGATGTCGGCACGACCGTAAACGGCCTTGAGCAGAGCCGGACGCTCGGCATCGCTGAACTCCATCACCTCGTCTCCACTCTTGCCTTCGCGAATCACGTTGCGGCGCTTTTGGGCCAGCAGCAGACGATCCAGCTCTTCAGTCTTCCAGGCCTCCTTGTCTTCGGCCTCACGCGACTCGCCCACCACAGTCATCTTGAGCGCGGGGCGGTCGTTGAGTGCCTTGACGATCTTGGCCAGTTGCTCCCTGGCCTTGCCGTCGAGCTTGGCGCTGCCCGGCGCAAAGTTGACTGCGCCTGACTCGTCGCCACCCGAGAACGCCCCCGACAACAGCGCAAACGGCGCGGTCACTGCCTTCATGATGATGTTGCCGATCACCTTGAAGATGATGGGCGCCAGACGGAACTGCGGGTCGTTGAGCGAGCCGCTCAGAGGCACATCGAGATCGATCACGCCGTTGCGGTCGGACAGCAGGGCCACAGCCAGCTTGACGGGCAGCGATGCGGGCGCGCCCTCCACCTTGTCGCCAAAGGTCAATTGGCGCAGCACCAGCTTGTTCGATGCCGTGAGCTGCCCATCAGGCTGCACCTTGTAGTTCACATCCATATAGAGCTTGCCGCGCTCTATGCCATAGCCCGCGTACTTGATGGAATATGGCGACAGCGGCGACAGCTCCAGGTCATTCATCTGGGCGCGTACATCCAGCGCCAGAGGCTTTGCCAGCGGGTTGACCTTGCCGCTGATATCGAGCTTCGCCGTACCCTGGGCCTTGCCCTTGATTTCAAGATCGGCCATTTGCGGCTCGACCTGGCCTGCAGGAGCCTGCGAAGAGAAGGCACTCAGACGGCCGTTCAGCTCACTCAGATCGGCCGAGTAGTTGGGCTGAATGAAATAGTCGGAAAACTGCACCTTGCCGCCCGTCAGCACAATGGGCCCGACCTTGATGATGGGCGCGGGGCCGACATCTTCGGGCTTTACGGGCTCAGCCACGGGTCTGCTGAGCTCGGGCTTCTCGCCAGCAGCCGCCTGGGCGTTCGCCTCTTCGTTCTGTGCGACGGACTGCTCGGACTTTTCGGTCTTCACAATGTCCTGCAGATTGATGCGGCCGTTGCGCTGCACGATGACGCGCGCAAAAAAGTCGCTCAGCGCGGTTTCGCGCACGCTCACCCGCAGCGGCTGAGCCGGTTGCATATTCAGGTCCAGGCCGCGCACCATCAGCGTTTTCCAGGCCAGCAAATCATCGCCCAGACCCAGACCTGTGCGCGCAGCCAGTGCCTTGGCACGGTCTGCCGTTGAGTCATTGAGCACTGCCGTCAGCGCGCCCTTGGCGGTACTGGGCTTGCCCACCTCTTCCTGCACCGGGGCCGCAAGCGTAGAGCGTACGCGCAGGTCGTTGAGCTCCACATCGCCCGACACAGACAGCTGCGGCCCCTTGGCATGGGCCAGATAGTTAAGCTTGCCCCGGAAGTTGCCGTCGGCACGCACCAGATCCACATTGAGCTTGTGACCGAAATACGGCTCCAGCGCATGCAAGGGCACGGCACGGGCCTGCAACTGCCCCTGAGCCGAAACAGGGGTCAGACCCAGCTGCCCCTTGAACTGAATATGACCAGCCTGCACACGGCGACTGGCAGCCAGCTGAGCCGAGACCTCCAGCGGAGTCGGAGCTGCCTTGGCCGCCAGAGGCTCGAAAGCCCCCAGGCGTATGCGCATGGCGCTCACATCCAGCTGCACGGGCCGTGCATTCCCGCCTTGCACAGGTGCTGCATCGCGAAACTGCAGCGCACCGCCATCCACGGCAATCGCTGCCAGCTTGACCGACCAGGGTTTGCCCGGCTCCACCTTGCTGCCCTGCGTTGCCGGCCTGGCTGCAGGCGCTGCCACGGGCAACCAACGCTCGTACATCCAGTGCCCTTGTGCGTCACGCAGGGCCGCGAGTTGCGGCTTCTGCACGGCAATGGCCTCCACCTGCACTTGCCGGGCAGCGAGATCGACCTGAACGCCGCTGACCTTGATCTGTTCGATATTGACAGGTGCCTGCTTGTCCTGCAGCTGCAGCTTGTCGGCAGTCAGCTCGGCCACCTCTGCCACGACTCCGCCCTCACCCCAGGAAATCCGGGCATCGGTATTGAGCATGGCGCTGAGCTGCGGCTTGAAGTGCGCTTGCATATAGGGCTGCACCCATTGCAGCGGCAACTGCTCGAGCTTGAGATTGAGCTTGCCCGCCTTGTCCGTGGCTTCTCCATCCACAGCCAGCCTGGCAGCCCCTTCCACCCGGGCCTGCTCAGCCGTTTGCAAACCTGCAGTGGCCGTCAGTTGCAAAGGCGCATTCATGGGCCAAGCCAGATTCTTGGCCTGCAGCATCAAAGGAGCCAGGGTCAGCGCCGCAGGCGCCGCGCCTGTAGCAGCATCCCTCCAATGCACTGTAGCGCTATCAATATCGAACTGTTTCACGCTCACTGCGAGGGACTGGGCGGGCGCCTCGGCCTTGGTGCCCGCCTGGACCGAAGCCTTGGCGTCGGAGGAATCAGACTCAGGCTCTGCATTTTCGGCGGGCGCTGCTGCAGCAGTGGACGGCGCATTCAGCCCCAGCCAGTTGATCACGCCCTGCGCATTGCGGCTGGCATGAACCTCGGGCTTGACCCAGCGCACCGATTCGAGCGCAATCTGGTTCTGCAGAGGCTGAACATTCTTGAGCTGCACCTCCAGCGCCTCAAAGTTCAGCAGCGGCGCACTCTGGCGATCCTGCACCGCGACATTGCTCAAGGCCAGCTTGCCGCTGATGCTGACCACAGGCTGGTCTTTTTGCTCGAAGCTGATCTGCAGATCCGTGTCCAGCACGCCAGACAGAGGCTGCACGGGAACGCTGGCAGGCACATAGCCCAGATAAGGGGCCAGATCGATGTGCTCCCATTTGAGTTGCATCGCCGTCTGGCGGGTGTCAGTGAACGGCGTGCTCTCGCCCGAGGTATCGAACTTGCTGCCGTTGAGATCGAAAGCCAGATGCGGCAGCACCTTGATCTCGCGCTTGGAGGCCAGATTGCTGATGAAAGGAATGCTCAGCTGCAAGTCCTTGAGCTCGTGCTTGCGCTGCACGAACTCGTCATTGAGCTCGATACGGCCGTCGCGCAAGGCAATGTTGTAGAGCGCAAAGCTCAGGGGCTTGGACGGCTCCTCGTCATCGGGCTCGGAGAGCTTGGCAATTACATCGTCGATATCGAGCTTGCCCAGTGAATGCTGCGTCAGGCGCACCACCGGCGCATCGACCTCGATCACATCCAGCACAGGAGCGAGCCTGAACAAGGACTGCGCGCTGGCATTGATGAAGATGCGCTTGATCTGCAGCTGTGGCTCGGCGGCGGATTTCAGATCTTTCTGAGCCGCAGAGCTCTCTGCACCAGCGGTTTCAGCTACTTTTTTTATAGCCTTATCGATCACCAGTTCATGCAGGGTGATGGACATGGCCCAGGGCGCAAACTCGATCTTGCCCACATGGACGCCGCGCCCCAGTTTCTCGGCAGCCCGTTTTTCCAGCTGGCTTTTGGCCACCCAGGGCACTACCGCCCAGAGCAGCAGCCATAACAGCAAAAGAGCAAGAACAGACCAGATCAGCCGGCGAAGCCAGCGATTCGATGTGAGCAAGGACATGGGCAATTGTTATTGATGCAGAGATTGAAAGCCTTCCAAGACTCTCAGGGGCGGGACCCGCCGCGCGCCCGGAACACCACTGTACCTTGAGCGCACCCTGGTGTATCTAGATTGCGCTCTATATATAGATAGAGGCAAGAGGCGTTTCCAGGGAGAAGTTTGCGCTATAGGAATGCCGACCAGAGGCAGATGAGCGCGAAAAATGCAAACAATGCGCAGCAGAGAAAAGACAACGCCGGAAATGACAAAGCCCGGAAGTGGCGAAACCGACTTCCGGGCTTTACGGCCGGTACCAGACCGGGCCGTTTTTCGCGGATCAAGGAGGGTGTGGTCCTTGCCGCTGGAAGCAACGATTGCTCCCTTTTGTGCCTCAAGCGAAGATAAAGAGCAAGTGCCAACAGCCCATGGAATCAAAGGCCTCGGCGGAATTTGCTTTTCCTTTCCTTTGGCAAGCACCTGCAACGTGCAGGCAGATTCACTATATCTGTGCTCGCGTAGGGCTACCAGGCTTTTTGCACTTTATTTCGCCTTGATGACAAATAAAACGATGTGAGCGTATACACCTCTTGAACCCGTGATTTTTTGCTGTAATTTTTTGAGCAAGCTGTACATTCATACAGTTTTTATATAATTTTAAAATCTAAAAAGTATTTTTGTTAGTGTTGACTGAATATTTAGGGCGCTTCTAGAATCCGCCAGCGCTCGAAATGAGCGTTTTTTGTTTCCGCTGCCTCACGACTGAGCAGACCGATCGGCGCCCCAAGGGGCGCTTTTAATCGGCCCGCAGCAAACCTCATCGGCCAGTTGTCCTGGTTGCACCGCGAGATTGATCCGGTGCGGCCTCGGGCGATAGCCAAGAAAGGACAAGCTATGCCAGCGTCAGGAAAATTAATCGCCTCTGCGCGAACGTTGGGCCATAAGACGGCCCACGGTTTTCTTGCTCTTACTCACAACGGTTTCGCCCTGCTGGGCTTGGCCGTGGCCATTTCGGCCCTGATTCTGATCTCTCGTCCGGACCTGCGTCTGGCCGGTGCAACCGAGCTGCGCGAGTGGCTCGACACACGCCTGCCCGCCAGCACCGTGATGGCTGCCGCCGAAGTGGAGGAAGCCCCTGCTTCCGCCAACATCGTCGTCGCCAGCGACCGCGCCACGGCCGTCAACCCCAAGAACCTGCCCAAGGAGCAGGCGGCTGTAGCCTATTGGCTCAGCAAAAAATACCGGGTGGCGCCCGAGCCGATTGCCGCCCTGGTCAGCGAAGCCTATGTCCAGGGCAAAGCCAACAAGCTGGATCCGACGCTGATTCTGGCCATCATGGCCATTGAATCGAGCTTCAACCCGTTTGCCCAAAGCTCGGTCGGTGCCCAGGGCCTGATGCAGGTGATGACTTCCGTGCACACCGACAAGTACGAAAGCTTTGGCGGCCAGCACGCTGCCTTCGACCCAGTGACCAATCTCAAGGTCGGCGTCAAGGTGCTCAAGGAATGCATTGCCCGTGCCGGCTCCATCGAGGGTGGCCTGCGCTATTACGTGGGTGCAGCCAATCTTCCTTCGGACGGCGGCTATGCGGCCAAGGTGCTTGCCGAACACCAGCGTCTGCGCCAGGGCGTGGGCCTGCAGGCCAGCCCGCTGATGACGGCCAAGTCCGACGAAGCCACCAAGGTCTCTCACGCTCAGCAAGTGGCACTGGCCAACTCCAACCTCTAAGCGACAGACCCCTGCATTTCTCAAGCTGGCTCCGGCCAGCTTTTTTTATGCCCCGGCCAGGTCCTGCGGGAAAAACGGGCATAGGTTCTTCAGCCATGCCAGCTCAGCTACACTAGCGGGTGTACGCAACTGGCGATAGGCGCAGAATTTTCTGCCGCTGACGTGGAATCCGGCAGACTGCAAGGTCTGTGAACCACCGGGGAGCGTACCGCCCAGGGTCGCAGCGACTGCAACCTGCAAGCGTTTCAGCCGTTCGCCTGGGCAGCCCTTGGCCTCAAGGGAATTTCTAAGTTCACAGGACTGCCATGTTTCAACGCACCGATACCGTCGCGAAAGTCGACCCCGAACTGTTTGCAGCTATTGAAGCTGAAAACCATCGCCAGCAAGAGCACATCGAGCTGATCGCCAGCGAGAACTACTGCTCGCCCGCAGTGATGGAAGCCCAGGGCTCCCAGCTGACCAACAAGTACGCCGAAGGCTATCCCGGCAAGCGCTACTACGGTGGCTGCGAGCATGTGGACGTGGTCGAACAGCTGGCCATTGACCGCATCAAGCAGATCTTTGGCGCCGAAGCCGCCAACGTGCAACCCAATTCCGGCTCTCAGGCCAACCAGGCTGTGCTGATGGCTTTCGCCAAGCCAGGCGACACCATTCTGGGCATGAGCCTGGCCGAAGGCGGTCACCTGACCCACGGCATGGCGCTGAACATGTCCGGCAAATGGTTCAAGGCCGTCTCCTACGGTCTGAATGCCGACGAAGCCATCGACTACGACAAGCTCGAAGAGCTGGCCCGCGAGCACAAGCCCCGCATCATCGTGGCTGGCGCTTCCGCCTATGCCCTGCGCATCGACTTCGAGCGCTTCGCCAAGATCGCCAAGGAAGTCGGCGCCATCTTCTGGGTGGACATGGCCCACTATGCCGGCCTGATTGCCGCAGGCGTGTACCCCAACCCCGTGCCCCATGCCGACGTGGTCACCACCACCACCCACAAGAGCCTGCGTGGCCCCCGTGGCGGCGTGATCCTGATGAAGGCCGAGCACGAGAAGGCCATCAACAGCGCCATCTTCCCCGGCCTGCAAGGCGGCCCCCTGATGCATGTCATCGCCGGCAAGGCCGTGGCATTCAAGGAAGCCCTGACTCCCGAGTTCAAGGCCTACCAGGAACAGGTCGTGAAGAATGCCAAGGTGTTTGCCGAAACGCTGACCGAGCGCGGTCTGCGCATCGTCTCCGGCCGCACCGAAAGCCACGTGATGCTGGTGGACCTGCGCGCCAAGGGCATTACCGGCAAGGCTGCCGAAGCGGCCCTGGGTCTGGCTCACATCACCGTGAACAAGAACGCCATCCCCAATGACCCCGAAAAGCCTTTCGTGACCAGCGGCATCCGTATCGGCACGCCCGCCATGACCACCCGTGGTTTCGGCGAGGAAGAAGCCCGCATCACCGCCAATCTGGTGGCCGATGTGCTGGACAAGCCCGAAGACGAAGCCAATCTGGCTGCCGTGCGCGCCAAGGTGGCCGAGCTGACCGCCAAGTTCCCTGTCTACAGCAAGTAATTCCAGCTGCGCTGATCTGTCATGAAGTGCCCCTTCTGCAACCATCCGGACACGCAGGTTGTTGAGACCCGCGAGTCCGAGGACGGGGGCTTCATCCGCCGCCGCCGCCGCTGCGGGGGCTGCGACAAGCGCTTCACGACCTACGAGCGCCCCGAGGTCAGCTTTCCCACCGTGGTCAAGAGAGACGGCCGCCGTATCGAATACGAGCGCGCCAAGCTGCAAGGCTCTTTTCAGATCGCGCTGCGCAAGCGTCCCGTGAGCACCGAACTCATAGATGCCGCCATAGAGCGCATTGAGGACAGGCTGCTCAATCTGGGCCAACGTGAAATCGATTCCAGCCGCCTCGGCGAGTTGGTGATGGATGAACTCAAGGGCTTGGACAAGGTCGGCTATATCCGCTTTGCCAGCGTCTACCGCAGCTTCGAGGATGTGGACGACTTCAAGAACATCATGGATGAGGTTCGCAGCCCCAAGGCCAAGGCCGCCAAAAAGCCCTAGCCCTGACCGTCGTGCCTTGCCATGCCAAAAGCCACCCTTGGGTGGCTTTTGTTTTACGCGCTTGATGGCAGGCATAAGCTATGAACTAATGAGCATCTAGCGCCTGATCTAAAAGGAAATCAGACAAGTTTTTATCTGATCTCCTTAATGAACACGCGTAACACGCTCCTTCAAAGGTAGCGCCATCGGCCCGCTGCGGCTTTGTTCGTGTACATGCTCCGCCAGTGCATCCAGATCCAGCATGCCGCCCACCACGTCGATGCCTTGCGTGAAAATGCTGAAATTGTCGCCGCCACTGCCCAGGTAGCTCTGCAGTCCCACGCGGTAGCGCTGTGACATCTTGAGCAACCGGCCGTTGAGGCGCAGCTCGCTCACGCGCCGGCCCGCGGGCAGGCGACGGTCAAAGCGGTAGCTGAAGCCCTCGGAGACCTGCAGGATGCGTGGCGCATTCACGGTGTTGCTGCCGCTGTCGAATTGCTGCTCCAGCGCCTGGCGAATCTGCTCGCCCGTCAGACTCATCACCATCAGCGTATTGCCGAACGGCTGAACGCTGAACAACTGTCCATAAGTCACGCTGCCGTCGGCCGCGGGCAGCAGGTCGGCGCGCACACCGCCGGGGTTCACAAAGGCCAGCTGTGCCCCGCCCGCGGCGACATCGCGCGTGGCCGCAAGTATGGCGTCGGCCACGATGCGCCCCATCACGCTTTCGCCATTGGCTTGCGGCACGCGGCTGACAGGCCCGGCCAGCTGCCCTGCAACGGCCTCGGCCAGCGGCCGCGCCGCAGCCTTGTAGCGCGCCACCAGCGTCGCAACGGGGGCATCTGCGTCAAAGACGGGGAATTCGGGCTGCAGGCTCACCAGACCGGCAGGGCTGCGATAGGCCTCACCCTGCACGATATGCTGGTGCGCCGATTTGCGGCTCACGCGGGCGGTGCGCGCATCCACCGTGAGCCGGATTTCGGTCAGCAGCGTGCCGTACTGACCCGCGCTGGTCAGCAAGAACGGCTTGCGGGCATTCACCCTGGCGTAATCGCACACATAGGAGCGGTGGGTATGACCGGAGATCACCACATCGACCTCGCCAGAGAGCTGCTCCAGAATCGGCACGATGGCGCCAGACAGCCCTTGGCAGCTATCGTCCTGCAGGCCCGAAGTGGTGGCCCCTCCCTCATGGATCAGCACCACGATCACATCGGCGCCCTGCGCCCTCAGCTGCGGGATCAGCGCATTCGCTGTCTGCGCCTCGTCGGCAAACGTCAGCCCCTCGACCCCGCGGGGGCGCACCATATGCGGCGTGTTCCTGAGTGTCATGCCGATGAAGCCCACGCCTATGCGCAGACCGTCTTGCTCGAAGAACTTCAGCCCGGTCGCCGGAAACAGCGGCCGGCCGTCTTCACGCAGCGTATTGGCCGCGAGAAACGGGAACTCCGCTCCCTTGAAGGGCTGGCTGATCTGGCATGGCTGCTTGCTGGTGAACTTCTCGCAGCCCCCATGCTGCATGCGCAGCAGCTCGGCCACGCCCTGGTCGTATTCGTGATTGCCGGTGGCCGCAAAGTCCACCCGCATGAGGTTGAGAACTTCTATCGTCGGCTCATCGAGAAACAGTGCAGAGACCATGGGCGAGGCCCCTATCATGTCCCCGGCTGTGACCAGCGCCACATGGCGGCTGGCCTGGCGACGCTGGGCGATGGCCCGGGCCATATAGGCCACGCCGCCGGCGGGCACGGCAACGTTCTGTCCCTGCGCGTTCTGGGCCGTCACGGCCAGTCTGGGCGGCTCCAGATGGCCGTGCAGGTCATTGAAGCCCAGCACGGTGATCTCCATGCTGGCAGGCCTTGTCACACCACCGCTGCATGCGCTCAAGCCCAATGCGAGCAGCGTAGCGCAGAGAGGAGCGGAGACCTTGCGAAAAGCACAACGCCAGCCTGGCGACAGGGCGCGAGACTGGCGTTGATCCGGTTTTTTGTCAGTTGCAACCATCAGACTCTCCTGAGTCAGAGGTTTTAACGCACAAAAAGGTCTGGGTGATGTCAGCTGGCCGAGGCAGGAATCGGAGCCAGGCCAGAATCCACATCGGCATTCTGCGCACGGTGACGCAGCGCATGGTCCATCACCACCAGCGCCAGCAGCGCCTCGGCAATCGGCGCAGCGCGGATACCCACGCAGGGGTCGTGGCGCCCCTTGGTGATGACTTCGGTGCTCTGGCCGTGCACATCAATGGACTCACGCGGCGTGATGATGGAGCTGGTGGGCTTGATGCCGATACGCACTTCCAGATCCTGGCCGGTGCTGATGCCGCCCACGATGCCGCCCGCGTTATTGCTGCGGAAACCCTCGGGGCTCAGCGAATCGCCATGCGTGGTGCCACGCTGGGCCACGCTGTCAAAGCCTGCGCCGATCTCCACGGCCTTGACGGCGTTCAGACCCATCATGGCGTAGGCGATGTCGGCGTCCAGGCGGTCATACAGGGGCTGGCCCAGGCCGACCGGCATATTGCTGGCGTTCACACGCAGCGCCGCGCCGCAGGAATCGCCGCTCTTGCGCAGCTGCTCCATGTATTCCTCGAAGCGGCTCACATCGGCCACAGGCGCGAAAAAGGGATTGTGCGGCACATGCTCCCAGCTCTCGAAACCTATGGACAGCTCGCCTATCTGGGTCATGCAGGCGCGGAACTCGGTGCCGAACTTTTCCTTGAGCCATTTCTTGGCCACGGCACCCGCTGCCACCGTGGGCGCTGTCAGGCGTGCCGAGGAGCGACCGCCGCCGCGCGGATCACGGATGCCGTACTTCTGGAAATAGGCATAGTCGGCATGACCGGGACGAAAGCTCTGCGCGATATTGGAGTAATCCTTGCTGCGCTGATCGGTGTTGCGGATCAGCAGCGCAATCGGCGTGCCCGTGGTCTTGCCTTCGTAGACGCCGGAGAGAATCTCCACGGCATCGGGCTCGTTGCGCTGGGTGACGAACTTGCTGGTGCCGGGGCGACGTCGATCCAGATCATGCTGGATGTCCGCCTCGCTCAAGGCCATGCCCGGAGGGCAGCCGTCAATCACACAGCCAATGGCCGGGCCGTGGGACTCACCGAAATTGGTGACCGTGAAAATTGTGCCGAAGGTATTGCCGCTCATAGGCTGCCGATTATCGTTGAAGTGATGATTGACGGCTGCACACTGTCCTGCCTAAAGTCTTTTCACCATGCTCAAACTTGCGTTTATTCTGGCCTCGGCCCTGGTGTCCGTAGTGATCGGCGGCGTCGGCGGTCTGCTGTTCTTCGAATTTGCACCGTCGCGCTGCGCGGGCCAGTATGCCTGCGTCCGTAGTGATCGGCGGCGTCGGCGGTCTGCTGTTCTTCGAATTTGCACCGTCGCGCTGCGCGGGCCAGTATGCCTGCGGCTACGGCAAGGCCGTGATCGGCATGATGGTGGGCCTGGGTGTCGCCTTGCTGTGCTTTGTGGGGCTGCTGCTCAAGGGTCTGCGCAAGGCAAAGTCGCCAACAACTGTATTGCAGAGTCCGCACAGCCCAGCCGACCGACAGCCATAAGGCAGCGCTGCGTCGCCTGCAGAGCACATCAGGCTGGACATGAAAAACCCCGCCTCGGCGGGGTCTGCAGCAAAAGCTGGCTTATTCGGCACCCTGGCGCTCGCCTTCGGGCCAGTCGCGGATATAGGCCTTGAGCATGCGGTTCTCGAAGTTCTGGCTGTCCACCACGGCCTTGGCCACGTCGTACAGCGAGATCACGCCCATCAGCATGCGCTTGTCCATCACGGGCATGTAGCGCGCATGGCGGTCCAGCATCATGCGGCGCACCTCGTCCATATCGGTTTCCATGGTGCAGGTCATGGGCGCGTCGTCCATGGCGCCGCGCACGGAGATGTTCTCCACGCCGCCGGTCTTCACAAAGCCCTGGATCACTTCGCGGAAGGTGAGCATGCCCACCACATCGCCGTGATCCATCACGACCAGCGAGCCAATGTCCTTCTCCGACATCACCTGCACCGCCGCGGCCAGGCTTTCGTCGGGCGACACCGTGTACAGGGTATTGCCTTTGACGCGCAGGATGTCACTAACTTTCATTGCTGTTCTCCGAATCTGTTTGGCACGCTGTGGCAGCTTTTGTCCTGCATGTGTCAGCACATGCGGCATCGCTTTGCACAGAATGCAGGTGCGTGCACAAATATAGCCCACAATGGCTTGCATTGAGAAAAACTAAATCAATGACGAAACATATGAATTTCCACATATTCATTCGTCTATCCGACCAAATCTATATTTGATTGCGTGCTCGATCACACATTGCGTCGATCAAAACCAGCCATGGAGACAAAACATGCCCGGCTACTCTGACCCCGGCTTTGACACCCTGAGCCTGCATGCAGGCGCCCAGCCCGACCCCGCCACCGGCGCACGTGCCGTACCCATCCATCTGACGACGTCCTTTGTCTTCGAATCCAGCGACCACGCGGCCAGCCTGTTCAATCTGGAGCGCCCCGGCCACGTCTACAGCCGCATCTCCAATCCCACCAACGCGGTGCTCGAGCAACGCGTCTCGGCCCTGGAAGGCGGCGTGGGCGCAATTGCCGTGGCCAGCGGCCAGGCGGCGCTGCACCTGTCGATTGCCACGCTGATGGGCGCGGGCAGCCATATCGTGGCCAGCACGGCCCTGTATGGCGGCTCGCAGAACCTGCTGCACTACACGCTGGCGCGCTTCGGCATAGAGACTACCTTCGTCAAGCCAGGCGACATCGATGGCTGGAAGGCTGCGGTGCGCCCCAACACCAAGCTGTTCTTTGGTGAGACCGTGGGCAACCCCGGCCTGGATGTGCTGGACATTCCCACGGTCAGCCAGATCGCCCACGAAGCCGGCGTGCCGCTGCTGGTGGACTCGACGCTGACCTCGCCCTGGCTGATCAAGCCTTTCGAGCATGGCGCGGACATCGTCTATCACTCGGCCACCAAGTTCCTGTCCGGCCACGGCACGGTGATCGGCGGCATCGTCGTCGATGGCGGCAGCTTCGACTGGGAAAAATCGGGGCGCTTTCCCGAGCTGACCCAGCCCTATGACGGCTTTCACAACATGGTGTTCAGCGAGGAGTCCACCACGGGTGCATTTTTGCTGCGCGCTCGCCGCGAAGGCCTGCGTGACTTCGGCGCCTGCATGAGCCCGCACAGCGCCTGGCTGATCCTGCAAGGCATAGAGACTCTGCCGCTGCGCATGGAGCGCCATATGCGCAACACCGAAAAAGTGGTGCAGTTCCTCGCCAGCCACCCGCTGGTCAGCCGCGTGGGCCACCCCATGCTGGAGACCCACCCCTCGCACGCCCTGGCCAGGAAGCTGCTGCCGCGCGGCGCCGGCTCGGTATTCAGCTTTGACATTGCCGGCAACCGCAACCAGGGCAAGAAGTTCATCGAAACGCTGAAGGTCTTCAGCCATCTGGCCAATGTGGGCGACTGCCGCTCGCTGGTGATCCACCCTGCCAGCACCACGCATTTCCGCATGAGCGACGAGGCCCTGGCCCAGGCCGGCATAGGCCAGGGAACGATCCGCCTGTCGATCGGCCTGGAAGACGCCGACGACCTGATCGACGACCTCAAGCGCGCGCTGAAGGCGGCCGAGAAAGCAGCCTGAGAGACCTGAACAAACATGGTTGCCACAACTTCTGCATCGCTGGACTGGAAGCAGTTTGAACAGACTTTATTCAGCATCTACTGGCAAGATGCTCAGGCGTTCCTGGCCGCGAACCCTCAAGAAAGCATCTACGCACTGGCACTGAACGGCCTGTACCGCGAGGAGGACGGCCCCATTTACCTGCCCACGCTGTCTGCCAATAGCGAGCAGGCTTATTCACAAATGGTGAATGCCCCCGAGCCGCAGGGTCGCTTGTCCGAATTCGACCTGGATACTGGCCAGTTGGGCAGTCTGCGCTGGAACCCGCCGGATTGGGAATGGGAGGAGCTGGATTCAGCCTCGGACTCTCAGGAGTTGGAGCAACTGGAACAAGCCTTGCTGGCCGAGGCCAATAAAAGCACGCCTGCCCACTGGTTGCGTACCGAAGCGCAGCTGATCAAGGCGCTGATCCGCATCTGCAAGCAACTGACCAAAGCCTGCCAAAAATCGCCCTGGTCCGGCCAGCTCACTCCAGAGTTTGCGGTGCTGATCTATGTGGAAGACACTCAGGAATGCGAAGCCATGGCACGCGAGTGCATGGGGGAGGCACGCTTTCTTGCATTGTTTCCCAGCCATGACCAGCAAGCGCAAAGACGCGCCAGAGTTGCCGCGCTCTCCCCCGCTCAACAGCTGCAATACCATCTGAGCTGTCTTGAAGGTATCGTGTGCCCGGAACTGGGACTGAGCCCAAAAGAGGCGCAATTGCTGGGGGAAGAGGCCGAGACTGCGCTGCTTGCCATGAATCACAGCCAGGTGGCCCATGCGCTGCTGCCCATGCTGAATCGGCCTGGCAAACAGTGGCGCGCGGCCATGTTGCTGGCCCAGATAGCTTACCGAGACGAACAGGTACTGACTGCACTGCGTCGGCAGGTTCAGGCCCCCATCCGCAGCACCCGGGAAGAAAGCGAGCGAGGCTGGTGCGCCAGTGCCTTGGGGTCGTTAGGTGACCAGGAATGGCTGCAGCAGCAAATAGGCACCACGGCCGTGCCTGTGGACAGAATCGCGCAAGGCATTGCCTATCCCTACCGTTCCTGGAACAGCAAACCAGGCACCACGGCCCTGCACCTTGACTATGCGCCGCTGGAGCGGGCGCTCGACCTCAAGCATCCGGCCTTGACCCAGGCGCTGAATGAAGAGCTATCACCCGGAACCGGTTATTGCAGCCTTCGGGTTGAGGATTTGGAGCAAGCCCTGCTCGCTCTGCAGTCCGTTCACGCTCTGGTGCGCGTTCATGCGGCTTGCATCATGGGAGAGCGAAGCCTTGGGGCCGCCGCGGGCAGGCGCATCACTCCTGTACTGGCACAAGCCCTGAGTCACGACCGCAACGAAAACGTACGTTATCAGGCCATGCTGGGCCTGCGGTATTGGAAAAAAGCCAGCGCAGCGCAGCGCGCCACGATTGAGCATGCCGCTGAACACGATGCCAGCGACGACATACGCGAGCTGGCTCAGCAATGGCTGAATGAACACTGCTGAATCACAAAGAACAGAACCGGAGACAAACATGCAAATCAATGTGCAAGGCGCAGACATCTACGCCTACACCGGCGGCAAGGCTTTCGACGCGGCCAAGCCCACGGCCATTTTCATCCACGGCGTGCTCTGCGATCACAGTGTCTGGGCGCTGCAAAGCCGCTACATGGCCAATCACGGCTGGAACGTGCTGGCCATCGATTTGCCTGGCCATTGCAAAAGCGGCGGCCAAGCACCGGAATCCGTCGAGGAGGCTGCAGGCTTCATAGGCGCGCTGATGGATGCGGCAAACCTGCAGCAAGCTGCGCTGATCGGCCATAGCTGGGGCAGTCTGATTGCCATGGAGACTGCGGCCAGGCTGCAGGACCGCATCAGCCATCTGGTGCTGGTGGGTACGGCCTTCCCCATGAAGGTCTCGCCCGCGCTGCTGGAGTCGGCCCTGAATACGCCCGAGAAAGCCATCCAGATGGTCAACACCTTCTCGCGCGCCACGCTGGCACCGCCCAATGGCGCAGGCAGCTGGGTGTTTGGCGCCGGCGTGGCCCTGGGCCGCCGCGTGCTGGCCAGCAATGCTCACACGAATCTGCTGCATGCAGGCTTCAAGGCCTGTGACAGCTATGCGGGCGGCGAAGCGGCCATGACGCAGGTCAGCTGCCCGCTTCTGTTTGTGCTGGGCGAGCAAGACCAGATGACACCACCCAAGGCTGCAAAAGGCTTGATAGAGGCCGCCAAAGGCGCGGGCAAAACGGTGAGCGTGCAGATCATTCCCAACGGCCACAACCAGATGACGGAGTCGCCCGACGCGACGCTGTTTGCGATTCGGGATTTTCTGGCTGCATGAGCCATTAAGCTTGGGCCATGAGCCAAACCTTCCAGCACCACGGCCAACTGGCTGCCGCCTGCGCCGAATGGGCCAAGATTTCACTGACCGGTTTGCAGCCCCGGCGCAATCTCAATCTGAGCGATAAAAAAGCCGACTGGAAGGAAGCACTGAGCGCGCTCAAGCGCTTTGCCAACAGCGATAGCTATAAAGCTCACCAGGATTTCCAGGCACATGCCGCGCTGGAGAACTACTGGAAATGGAAGGAAGCGTGCGAGCAGGCGCGCTGGCTGCTGATCTATGGTATCGATCTGGGCCTGAACGGTGATGTGCTGCGCCCCATCTACCAGGAAGTGACCGCGCTGTGGATTGATGCCGCCTCTGTGGCCGAGCATGCGCGCGCCAGCATGGCGCAGGAGACTGGCGAGGACTATGGCGTAGCTCCGCCCATCAACACACGCGCTGACGACTACGCTACTGCCGTGACCCTGCTGTCACTGGCCACACTGCTGGATGCACAGGATGACGTACCGGCGATTGATGAGCATGTGCTGGCCTTCGATACGGACCAGTTGCTGGACTATCTGTGCGCAGGTGGTCTGCAACTGCAGCAGGTCAGCGAGGAGCTTTTCCACAAACGCCCTTACGGCGCCATGAAGCCTTTTTTCGAACAGCTCGAAGCCCTGCCTGACCCGCTGCTGCCCTACCTGCAAACCCAGTACCAGGAGTTTCTCAAGCTCTCGCCCAAGCAGCAGAAGAAAGGCAGTCCATGGCTGGGCACGGGCTACTGGGCACTGGAGGTGGCCGCCCTGGCCGTGCTCTATGGCTGGGATGACAGCGCTTTGCGCAGCAGCCCGCACTACCCGGCCGATCTGGTCGACTACGCCCGCGGGCGCCTGGCTCAAACAGAGTCAGGCGATTCTTGACAGAAAACCGGCGATGCGGCTGCTGATGCGATCAGGCAGCTCGCGGTGCGGCACATGGCCGCCGCCGGCAATGATTTCCGCTTCGCAAGGGCCCTGCGCCCAGGTGCAGATGTTCTCCGGATGCACGAGGGAGCCGAATTCATCAAGCTCGCCGTGAATCGCCAGCACCGGGCAATGCACCTGTCTCAAGGCCGCATCCAGCCGGTAATGCGCGAAAGGCGGGCTCAGCCAGGTGTCCACCCAGGCTGACAGCACCCAGGCCGCCTTGTCGCCATGGTAGCGGGCAAGCCGCTCCAGTTGGCCGGGCTGGGCAAAGTTGTCGCGCGCCGCCCTGATGCCCTGCAAGGTGCGGTCTTCGACAAAGCTCTGGGCCGATTCGGTAATCAACGCCTGGCATTGCCGTCCATACGCAGCTGCCACCATGGCCGCCATGCCACCGCCCACGCTGTGTCCCAGCATCACAAAAGCGTCCAGACCCAGCGCCTGATGAAGCGGCGTGAAGCCTGCCTCGACCTCGCTTTCTACAAAACTGGGTTGAAGCCGATGCGGATTGGGGTCCGAATGACCGAAGCCCAGGCGGTCATAGGCAATGACTTCACGCCCGGTGGCCGCGGCCAGCTGCGCGGGAAATTCGCGCCACAGATCCACGCTGCCCAGAGAGTCGTGCATCAGCACCAGCGGCGCCTTGGCCGCCCCGCCCTGCGCTTGCCAGCGTTTGACATGGAGCTGCCCGTTGGGCGTCTGAACACGGGTTTCACTGGAGCTGATCACAACGGGCGGCATGGTGTCGTCAAACATGGGCAGGGTCTGGGTTGAATGGCGATGAGGTGCACGGTCACCTTAGCAAGAGAACGCTCATGGCAGCTTAGCCAGAAGCTGGAGTGGCCGCAAAGATGACGAATCTGGCCGATTTTGCGCAGTCTTACCGTATATAGCCTGTCGTTCAGGTGACGAAGACCTCTGGCAGCAAATTGCCAGCACTCGCTAACCCGCTGGCCTGGCCATGCTGTCGGCAGTATAAAAACAGCATCAACTTCACCGGGGTTCGCCATGTCACAGACCACGACCTCAGAACCGGACGACGCTGTCAAAGCCAGCGTGGACCCGCGCCAGTTCAAGAGCTTTGCCGAGTTCTACCCCTTCTACCTGGGCGAGCACAGCAACGCCACCTGCAGACGGCTGCACTTCATCGGCACCAGCCTGTCGCTGGTGTTCCTGCTGGCGCTGTTTTTGACGGGCGACTGGTGGTATTTGCTCGCAGGCCTGATCTGCGGCTATGCCTTTGCCTGGGTGGGGCATTTCGGCTTTGAGAAAAACAAGCCAGCCAGCTTCAAGCGTCCGCTCTACAGCTTTCTCGGCGACTGGATGATGTGGCGCGACATCTTGCTGGGCCGCATCAAGATGTAGTGCCACTCCCCCTCTGAAGCGCGCCCGCTGGCCTGCTTTGCAGGCAGCGAATCGGCGGCCCGATCTTGAGCGCAGATATTCATAGATATCCGCCACAGCCATCAAACTCTATGAATATTGCCTCCAGGCGCGGCAATCAGCTCGGCCATGGTCATGGAATCGAGCTGGGCACGCTGCCACAGCGGCCGCACGGCCTCTGAGGGCTCGAGCAACAGGCTCTGCACCAGGGGCTCGACCCGCGTGGCATGCGGATCGACCAGCAGCACATAGCGCGGCTCGGTGCTCTCAAGCGACACATAGGCATCGGGCGGCTGCACGGCCCCGACCCAGTCCAGCTTGGCCAGCGCCTGCAGCACGGGTTGAATCTGAGAGGCTTCCACGCGCAGGCGCCGCGAAAGCTGGTGCACATACAGGCCCTTGTGTGGCAGCTCGCGCTCCTTGGCCAGGCATTGCAGTACCTCGACGGCCAGCTCGAACTGCCAGCCCCGATGTCCTGTCAGCCGTTCCACCCCGGCAAGCACCGTGGGCAGATAGGCCGTGACCAGAGCCCCCAGCAGCACAATGCTCCAGGCCACATACATCCAGATCAGCAAGATGGGCAGCGTGGCAAACGCGCCGTAGATCACCGAGTAGGTCGGCACGGACGACAGATACAGGCCCAGCACCTTCTTGGCCACTTCCATGAACACGGCCACAAACACGCCCCCCACCAAGGCATGGCGCCAGCGCACCGGCGTGTTGGGCACATAGTGGTAGAGCCCGGCCATGCCAGCGGCCAGCACCACGAACTCTATGGAATCAAAGACAAAGCGCAGGCTGCCGGGCAGCGCATTGACCATGCCCTTGGAGGCCGACATCACATAGGACGACAGCACCAGGCTCAGGCCCAGCAGCAGCGGCCCCAGCGTGATGGCGGCCCAGTAGATCAACACGCGCTGGCCCAGCGGCCTGAGCTGGCGCACGCGCCAGATGTTGTTGAGCGTGCGGTCTATGGTCAGGATCAGCGCAATCGCCGTGACCATCAGTATGGAAAAGCCGACCAGGCCCAGCTGGCTGGCCTTGGAGGCAAACTGGGTGAGATAGCCCAGCACCTGGCGCGCAATGGTCTCGGGAATCAGGCTGTCCATCAGCCAGCGCTCCAGCACCTTCTGCGCCTTGCCAAAGATCGGAAAAGCCGTGAACAAGGCCAGCGCCACGGTAAAAAATGGCACCAGCGCCAGCAGCGATGTGAAAGTAAGACTGCTGGCCGTCACGCCCAAACGGTCTTCCTTGAAGCGCGCCAGCAGCACCTGGGCCGTGTTGTGCCAGGGGAAGGTGCGCAGGCGCTGCTGCGCCCGGCGGCTTCTTCGGCGCAGCTCAGTCCTAAGCTCCTGCTGGCTGGGCATCTGGGGCTTGGGGATACGCCCGGCCAGATCCTTGCAGCTAGCCGCCAGCGCCCTGGCCTTGTCGAGTCTGCTGCTGCGCGGGCTCTCGGCAACGCGCTGCGAGCTGTCGTCAGGACTGTCGGTCACTCCTGAAACGCAAGCATGCACCGCTTTCTGTTCCTGAGCTGGCGTCGTATTCGGCGTGGAATAGCTGGTCCAGCCCTGAGCTGCCGTGCTGAATGCCGCCGCAGGCGTCGCGGCAGGAGCTGGCACGGGTTCGTGCCGAGCCAGATCGTTGCCAAGATCGGGCAAGGGTTCGAACACTGGCTCCAGCGGTAGGCCCGGACCATCGAGGCTGGGTTCCTGGCGCTGCTCTACCTGTCTGGGCTCGGCGGCAACGTTCGCGGCAGCAGTTGCGGCTGTCGACGCCGGCGATACCACACGGTCCCGATCTTCCGTCACCGGCCTGGCTTGCTGCGCCTTGCCTTCCAACGCAGCCCAAAAGCCGGCACGCTCGTTTTTCTTCATGACGGCACTCCTTCACGAACGCAAAAGGAGGACGGGTGCTGCGCAACATCAAGCGCAGAACGCAAAACAAAACGACCGGATTCAAACAGAGCTGGCATGACCGATATGATGCCACTGCTATGACCGACGCCCTCTCGCCCCAAGCCGCCGAAAACACTTCTTCACCAATCCAGCAGCCCGGCTCCGATGTGGCCGCCACGCGCTGGCTGGCCGTGGGCAGCCTGCTGGCACTGATGCTGCTGTGCGTGGCCTGGGAGTTGTGGCTGGCACCGCTGCGCGAAGGCGGCACCTGGCTGTTTCTCAAAGCCCTGCCGCTGGCGTTCGCCGTGATCGGCCTGCTCAAGCGCCGCATGTACACCTATCGCTGGCTCAGCCTGCTGGTGTGGCTGTACTTCACCGAAGGCGTGGTGCGGGCCTGGAGCGATGCCGCGCCCAGCCGCTGGCTGGCGCTGGCAGAGGTGGCGCTGTGCGTGCTGCTCTTTATCGCCTGCGCAGCCCATGTGCGCCTGCGCCAGCGTGCCGTCAAGGCGGCCCGGCTCAATCAGGCGTGATGCCTTCAAACTGCGCCAGCGTCCGCACCTGCGCCGCCAGCGCATCGAACAGCATCTGCGCGGCCGGCGACAGCGCACGGCGCGGGCGCTGAATCAGCAGCGTGCGGCGCAGAATGCGCGGCTCGTCCAGCAGGCGAAAGCCCAGATCGCCCTGCAGGCCCAGCGAAGGGTGACGCGCCGTCAGCGCCGGAACGATGCTGACGCCCAGGCCCAGACTCACGGCCTCGAACAGCAATTGCGGATTGGACAGACGCAGCGGTGTCTGCAGCAGGTTCTGCGGCATGCCCGGGGCCGAAGCCAGCAGCTGGCTGATGGCGGTATCGGTGGTCAGGCCCACAAAAGCCAGATGGGGCAACCGGGCCAGATCGGCCGCCGTCAGCCGCCCCGCCTGCAGCAGAGGTTCATCGAGCCTGGCCACCAGTCCCATGGCATCGCTGATCAGCGGCTGGGTCAGCAAATCGCCGCCGGCCGGATGTGCCGCTCCCACGCCGAAATCCACACTGCCGGCCTGCACACGCTGGGCGATGCCCTCTGCGCTGTCCTCGATCAGGTCTACCTCGATGCCCGGATGACGGGTGCGCAAGGCCGGCAGCACCGGCAGCAGCAACACCGCCAGCACCGACGGAGCGGCAGCAATGCGCACCTTGCCGCGGCGCAGTGCGGCCAGATCGCCAAGGTTCTGAAAGCCCTGCTCCAGGGTCTCGAAGGCCTGGCGCACATCGAGCAAAAAGGCCTGGCCGGCAGCCGTCAGCCCCACGGTTCGCGTGGTGCGATCAAACAGCCGCAGGCCCAGGGCATCTTCCAGCTGGCGAATGGATTCGGACAGGGCCGACTGCGTCAGGCACAGTTCGCGTGCCGCGGGGGCAAACGCGCCCTGGCGCGCCACCTCGTCAAAGGCACGCAATTGGCGCAGGCTGACATTATTCGGAAAAACTGGCATAACCAAGCAATTTATTTCGATTGCCCCGTAGTCTGCCATGCTCTACGCTTGCGGCTTCATGGTTTTCCGGTCGCAGCGCTGTGCGTGGCTTAGGATTTCCGTCTGTCTCCCCTCTCTGCCGCCCCTGCTGCGGCCTGCTTGTCATGACTTCCACCGCTTTGCTCGAATCCCTGCGCCAGATTGTGGGCGCTCCCCATGTGCTGACCGACGGCGACCTCAGCGCCTACGAACAGGACTGGCGCAAGCGCGTGCACGGCAAGTCCCTGGCCGTGGTACGCCCCGGCAACACGGCCGAAGTGGCCGGCGTGGTCAAGGCCTGCGCCGCAGCCGGCGTGCAGATCGTGCCCCAGGGCGGCAATACCGGGCTTTCCGTAGGCTCCACCCCCGACGACAGCGGCCGGCAGGTCGTGCTCAGCCTGACGCGCCTGAACGCCGTGCGCCATATCGACAAGGACAATCTGACCTTCACCGTCGAAGCCGGCTGCATTTTGCAGAACCTGCAGGAGCTGGCCGATCAGCAAGGCCTGCTGTTCCCGCTGTCGCTGGCCGCCGAAGGCAGTTGCACGATCGGCGGCAATCTGGGCACCAACGCGGGCGGCACACAGGTGGTGCGCTATGGCAACACCCGCGATCTGTGCCTGGGCCTGGAAGTGGTGACGCCTCAGGGCGAAATCTGGGACGGCCTCAAGGGCCTGCGCAAGGACAACACCGGCTATGACCTGCGCGATCTGTTCATTGGCAGCGAAGGCACGCTGGGCATCATCACCGCCGCCACCATGAAGCTGTTCCCGCAGCCGGCCGCCCAGCTCACGGCCTTTGCCGCCGTGCCCTCCATGGAAGCCGCCGTGCGCCTGCTGGGCCTCGCGCACCAGCACCTGGGTGCGGGACTCACGGGCTTTGAAGTCATGGGCCAGTTCGCACTGAGCCTGGTCGTCAAGCACATGCCGCAGCTGCGCGTGCCCTTTGCCGACATGGGCGACGAAGCCCCTTATTGCGTGCTGCTGGAGAACAGCGACAGCGAGTCCGAGCAGCATGCGCGCCTGCGCTTCGAGCACTTGCTGGAGCTGGCCTTTGAGGACGGCTGCGTGGTCAACGCCGTGGTGGCGGAGAGCCTGACCCAGGCCCATGACCTGTGGCATATCCGCGAGAGCATTCCTCTGGCCCAGGCCGAGGAAGGCCTGAACATCAAGCACGATATCTCGGTCGCAGCCTCGCGCATTCCGGCATTTGTCGAGCATGCCGACGCCGTGCTCAAGCGCGAGATTCCCGGCGTGCGTCTGGTCAACTTCGGCCATCTGGGCGACGGCAATCTACACTACAACGTGCAAGTACCCGAGGGCGAGGACGGCAAGGCCTTTCTGCGCGACAAGGAAGCCCTGGTCAACCATCTGGTCTACGAGGCCGTGGACGCCTTCGGCGGCTCGTTCTCGGCCGAACATGGCGTGGGCGCACTCAAGACGGACAAGCTCGAAAAATACCAGTCCCCCGTTGCGCTGCAGATGATGCGCGCCATCAAGAATGCGCTGGATCCCCAGGGCCTCATGAACCCCGGCGTGGTGCTGACGCGCGGCTGATCCTGGCATCGCCGACAAAAAAGCCCTGCATTGCTGTGCAGGGCTTTTTGCATTGACCAGGGCTTTAGCGAGAGGCCACGATATTGCGCAGCATGTTCTCAACCGCGCTGGGCCAGGGGATGTCTGCGCCATCCACATCGGTGAACACGGTCTGCCTGCCCTCGCTGAGCAACCAGACACGCAAGCCGTTGCGCACAGGATCAATCACCACGGCTGCCATTTCCTCGCCCCCTTGATGCTGGCGATTTCCCATCACATAGAGCAGCCCTGCAGAGGGCTCCAGCGGGCCCAGGGCCTGCAGATTCTTGAGCAGCGTCTCGTACTGACTGCCGCCCATCAGCGTCTTCAGCCGCTGGGCCAGCACGCCGTCCTTCACATAGTCCACGCCATCCCAGCGGTACTTGCCCTGCAGCGGCTTGAGGCTGTCCAGGCTTGGCTCGCCGTCCTTGACCACATGGGGAACGCGTACTTCCTCGATGGAGACCGTGGCCGCCTCCTCGATCTGCGCCGTGGCAGCGGACTCTTGGGTCTGGGGCATGGCATCGGGCGGGGCGGCAGCCGCAGCGGCCGCTGCCCGGGCATCCGCTGCAGCGGCGCTGGGAGATGGTGCCTTGGTCTTGTCGCAGGCAGCCATCAAGGCCGCAATCGCCAGCGCAACAGCCGCAGTGCTCACAAAATTGCGTGACATGAACTCACTCTCCTTGTTCGGCTCGGTTGTTTTCCATGACATTGTGAAGCCAGCTGCGGCAGATTTGAGACTGACAGGGCCGCAGGACGGGTCATTGACAGCGGGCAACTCGGCATGCTCCGGCACGTGGCACACTTCGGCTATCGCGGCCCTCGGGGCCCACCCTCTTCAAGAGCTGCGGCACCTTGTGTACGCTGCCAGCACAGCCAGTCTTTGCCAGTCTTTGACC
Organism: Comamonas sp. F1-6; assembly: GCF_039581415.1. NCBI lineage: Bacteria > Pseudomonadati > Pseudomonadota > Betaproteobacteria > Burkholderiales > Comamonadaceae > Comamonas > Comamonas sp. F1-6. The sequence continues at coordinate 3,593 of NZ_JBCPWN010000034.1, read as the reverse complement.
GCTTTTTGCACCATGAACTCCAGCACCTGCACCCTGCGCCCCGTGCGCTGCCAGTACGAAACCTTTATGCGCCATGTGTACGAGCACGGCGCGTCCAAGACCGACCGCACGGGCACGGGCACGCGCAGCGTTTTCGGCTACCAGATGCGCTTCAACCTCAATGAAGGCTTCCCCCTGGTCACCACCAAGAAGGTGCATCTGAAATCCATCATTCTGGAGCTGCTGTGGTTTCTGCGCGGCGACAGCAATGTGAAGTGGCTGCAGGAACGCGGCTGCACCATCTGGGACGAGTGGGCCGACAAGCAAACCGGCGACCTGGGCCCGGTGTATGGCGTGCAATGGCGCAGCTGGCCCAAGGCCGACGGCACGCATGTCGACCAGATTGCCGAAGTCGTCAAGCAGCTCAAGAGCAATCCCGACAGCCGCCGCATCATCGTCAGCGCCTGGAACGTGGCCGAGCTGGACCAGATGGCGCTCATGCCCTGCCACTCCTTCTTCCAGTTCTATGTGGCCGACGGCAAGCTCAGCTGCCAGCTCTACCAGCGCAGCGCCGACATCTTCCTGGGCGTGCCCTTCAACATCGCCAGCTATGCGCTGCTGACCCATATGCTGGCCCAGCAATGCGGCCTGGAAGTGGGCGACTTCATCTGGACCGGCGGCGACTGCCATATCTACAACAACCACTTCGAGCAGGTGCAGACCCAGCTGTCTCGACAGCCCTTCGCCTATCCGACGCTGAACATCAAGCGCAAGCCCGCATCCATCTTCGACTACGAGTACGAAGACTTCGAAGTGCTGGACTATCAGCACCATGCCGGCATCAAGGCTCCCGTGGCGGTCTGAACTGCACCCTCCGGATCACTATAAAAATCAAAGCTGCTTGCGCTTGCCATCCTGCGATTTCAGATACTTTCACATCTGAAATCCATGAATAACAAGCGCCAGCAGCTTCTTTATTGATAGCTATGGCCATTCAACTCATTTACGCCCGCGCAGCCAACGGCGTCATCGGCAAGGACAACACCATGCCCTGGCATCTGCCCGAAGACATGGCGCATTTCAAGGAGCTGACCCGGGGCTGCGCCGTCATCATGGGCCGCAAGACCTGGGACTCGCTGCCTGCGCGCTTTCGCCCCCTGCCGGGCCGCAGCAATATCGTCGTCACCCGCCAGGCCGACTGGCAAGCCGAGCCGGCATCCGATCAGGTCCTGCGCGCTGCCAGCCTGTCAGAAGCGCTAGAGCTGGGCCGCAATCTCTCGCAAGACGTCTGGGTCATCGGCGGCGCGCAGATCTATGCCCAGGCCCTGCCACTGGCCGATGCCGTGGAAGTGACCGAAATCGGCCGCGACGTCGAAGGCGATGCCTTTGCCCCCGAGCTGGGCGAGCAGTGGCAAGCCGTGAGCCGCAGCGAGCATGTCTCCGCCAATGGCCTTCCCTACTGCTTTGTGCGCTTCGAGCGCCGGGGCTGACCCTCGTCTCGTGCCGTGCGGGATCGCATCCGCACGGGGCGGCCAGCAGTCCGGCAAGAGACAAAACTCTCTTGCCTTCGCGGTGTTGCGTTGCAACAATTGTCAGCTTCATTGCATGACTGCCGTATGACAATGGCAAGGCAGCCTGCTGCAGCCTGAGCCCTCCAAACCCGCAAGCCTATCGACCTTCATCATGAGCCTAGTCCAGCCCCTGCCTCCTGGCGCCCTCGATATCGTCGGCGATATCCACGGCGAATACGCCGCGCTGGTGCAATTGCTGGGCCATCTGGGCTACGACCTGCAGGGCAATCACCCCGAAGGACGGCGACTGGTGTTTGTCGGCGACTTCTGCGACCGCGGGCCGGACAGCCCTTCCGTGCTCGCGCTGGTCGGCGCCATGCTGGCCTCGGGCACGGCCCATGCGGTGCTGGGCAACCACGAAATCAATCTGCTGCGCGAAGATGCCAAGGATGGCTCGGGCTGGTTCTTCGACAGCCGCATCGACTCCGACCAGCCCAAGTACGCGCCTTTTGCACGCATGCCGGCCGAGCAGATTCCCGCCATGCTCGAGCGGCTCGGCCAGTTGCCGATCGCACTGGAGCGTGAGGATCTGCGCATTGTTCACGCCGCCTGGAGGCCCGAACAGATCGCCATGATTCGCCAACTGCCCAGCGGCAGCGCACGCGCCACCTACGACCACTTCGAGACAATTGCCGAAGAACAGTCCGTCGCCCAGTGCGTGGCCGAGCGCATGCGCCAGGAAGAACTGAGCTGGCCCTACAGCCTGGAAGACTATCGCCACGAGCCACCCTTTCTGCAAGCGCATAGCGAGAACGAACTCAACAAGGCTATGGTCAATCCTTTGAAGGTGCTGACGGCCGGCGTGGAGCGCGAATGCCGCAACCCCTTTTACGCGGGCGGCAAATGGCGTTTTGTCGAACGCGTGGGCTGGTGGAATGAATATGAAGAAGCGCCCGCCGTCATCGTCGGCCACTATTGGCGCCGCCTGCGCCCGGCTGACGCACCGGCGCATGGCTCGCAGTTTGAAAACCTGTTTGGCGCAACGCCCCCGCTGTCATGGCACGGCCTGCGCGGCAATGTGTTCTGCGTGGACTATTCGGTGGGTGCCCGCTGGCTAGACCGCCTGCGCGGTGACAACCCCGTGCAGCGCAGCAAACTTGCCGCCATGCGCTGGCCCGAGCGCGTACTGGTCTTTGACGACGGCACACAGGCCATATCGGAAAATTTCGAGCACTCCGTGGTGCTGCGCGATTGAAGCCAGCTTCCACGCCTGCCAGGCCTCGCGGCATCAAGGCAGCTCTGGCCTGAGCAGCGCCTTGCCACTGCCTGAATTCAGGTCTGGGCCTAGACCTATTTCGCGGGCGGCTGCCGCGCGTGCTGCACCCATTCCTCAAAAGCAGAGCCGTCAGGCAGCACGCAGGTATTTCGATCAGCATCCGCCCCCTTCTCGGTGCGCAGCACGCCGCCCTGTTTTTTGCAGTTGGCTTCCGAGGGGTTGCCAAAATTGACCGAGACCGACTGCGCGCAGCCACCGGCTGCCGCCACGACGATCATCATCCCTGCCAGGCTTGAAGCATGTTTCATGGGCTCAATGTAGCAAACCCCTGCACGCCGGCCTATGCGCATTGGGCTTCAGACCCGCGAAGAACGAAGTCCCTCGAGAGATCATGGCGGACAGCCTTGCCGGCAACAGATCTTTATTGTGTGTGACCCGCAGAGTCATTCGTCGCCCAAGTCCCAGAATCCCAGGCGGCCAAGACTGCCTGCCAAACTCAAGCGATTCACCTGCCAACTCCGTGTAACTTCGATATGTTGCTCTTGCGCGCTTGCATAGGCGCTCATGGCATTGAGTACATCGGTCATGCTGCCCACGCCTGCTAGGTATCGACCTTGCATGATCTCTAAGGACTTCATCGATTGCTGGACTAATTGTGTCGTGTGTGAAAGATTCTCAGTTTCCATCTTCAAACTCGCGTGCTGCGTCCACACATCCGTTGATACTTGCAACCGATGTGTATCCAGAGCCGCAATCTGAATGGCCGCTTGCGCTTGCGCTTCTTGTACTTGGTAAGTTTTCTCGAAACCGTGAAATATTGGGATGCT
>NZ_JBCPWN010000033.1:0-37880 GCF_039581415.1 Comamonas sp. F1-6 | reverse complement strand
TGGTGTGGTTGCCACGATCATTGCCTAATTCTTAGAAAAGCTAGGAATTAACAATGTCTAAGCAAAAAATCCGCATCCGTCTGAAGGCTTTCGATTACAAGCTGATCGACCAGTCTGCAGCCGAAATCGTTGATACCGCCAAGCGTACCGGCGCCATCGTCAAGGGTCCCGTGCCCCTGCCGACACGCATGAAGCGCTTCGACATCCTGCGTTCGCCTCACGTCAACAAGACCAGCCGTGACCAGTTCGAAATCCGTACGCACCAGCGTCTGATGGACATCGTGGATCCGACTGACAAGACTGTTGACGCTCTGATGAAGCTGGACCTGCCCGCAGGTGTGGACGTCGAGATCAAACTGCAATAAGAGTTTTGGAGGCCTCGCAAGAGGCTTTTAAGGGTCTTTGTTTAACGCGAACTTGCTTGAAAAAGCAGTTCGCGTTAAAATTTGGAGCTTCGCCTTTGATGCGAAGTTTTATTAACCTTCTTTTGTGTGCTAGGCATGATTGCTAAGGCACAACGCTGGGCCAATTGCAGTTTCAGCGGCAAAAGTTTTGGAGCAAACAAATGAGTCTGAGCAACTCCCTGGGGTTGCTGGGTCGCAAGGTGGGCATGATGCGTCTGTTCACTGATGATGGGGACGCAGTGCCTGTCACAGTGGTGGATGTTTCTAACAACCGCGTGACTCAGGTCAAAACCCAAGAGAACGATGGCTATGTGGCCCTGCAGGTCACTTTCGGTGCACGCAAGGCTTCTCGCGTGACCAAGCCTCAAGCCGGCCACCTCGCCAAGGCGGGTGTCGAAGCCGGTGAAGTGACCCGTGAATTCCGCGTGACTGATGAAACCGCTGGCAAGTATGCCGCTGGTGCCGTTCTGCCTGTGGCAGAGCTGTTCAGCGTTGGCCAGAAGGTGGACGTGCAAGGCACCTCCATCGGTAAGGGTTACGCCGGCACGATCAAGCGCCACAACTTCAGTTCGCAGCGCGCTTCGCACGGTAACAGCCGTTCGCACAATGTTCCCGGTTCTATCGGTATGGCACAAGACCCCGGTCGCGTGTTCCCCGGTAAGCGTATGACTGGTCACATGGGCGACGAAACCGTCACTACTCAAAACCTCGACGTGGTTCGTATCGACGAAGCACGCCAACTGCTGTTGATCAAGGGTGCCATTCCTGGTGCCAAGGGTGGCTTCGTTTCCGTGCGCCCCGCGATCAAGGCTAAAGCTTCCAAAGGAGCGAACTAATGCAGCTCGAACTCCTGAATGAACAAGGCCAGGCCGCTTCCAAGGTGGAAGCTCCCGAGACTGTGTTCGGTCGTGAATTCAACGAAGATCTGGTCCATCAGCTGGTGACTGCCTACCGTGCCAACGCACGTCAAGGCACTCGCGCCCAGAAGGACCGTGAACAAGTGCGTCACACCACTGCCAAGCCTTTCAAGCAAAAGGGTACAGGCCGTGCACGTGCTGGTATGTCCTCCTCGCCTCTGTGGCGTGGCGGCGGTCGCATCTTCCCCAATCTGCCCGAAGAAAACTTCTCGCAGAAGATCAACAAGAAGATGTACCGCGCCGGTATGGCTTCCATCCTGTCTCAGCTGGCCCGCGAAGGCCGTCTGGCAGTTGTGGAATCCCTGACGCTGGATACCCCCAAGACCAAGGTGCTGGCAGACAAGTTCAAGGCTATGAACCTGTCTTCGTCGGTGATGGTGATCGCTGAAGAAATCGACGAGAACCTGTACCTGGCATCCCGCAATCTGAAGAACGTGTTCGTGGTTGAGCCGCGCTATGCAGACCCCGTGTCGCTGGTGCACTACAAGAAAGTGCTCGTCACCAAGGGTGCGATCGACAAACTCAAGGAGATGTTCGCATGAGCACTACCAAGTTTGACGAAGGTCGTCTGATGCAAGTGCTGGTCGCTCCCATCGTGTCCGAAAAGGCCACTCTGGTTGCTGAAAAGTCCAATGCTGTGACATTCAAGGTGCTGCAGAACGCTACCAAGCCCGAAATCAAGGCCGCTGTGGAATTGATGTTCAAGGTTGAAGTGGCTGGCGTGTCTGTGGTGAACACCAAGGGCAAGACCAAGCGCTTTGGCAAGACCGTGGGCCGTCGCGACAATGTGCGCAAGGCATACGTGATGCTCAAGCCCGGTCAAGAGCTGAACCTGTCTGGGGAGGCTGCGTAATCATGGCTGTTATCAAGCTCAAACCTACGACCCCCGGCCAACGCGGCGCGGTGAAGGTTACTCGCGACCACCTGCACAAGGGTGAGGGTTTTGCCCCCCTGCTGGAAGCTCAATTCCAGAAGGCCGGTCGTAATAACAACGGTCACATCACAACTCGCCACAAGGGCGGTGGTCACAAGCACCACTACCGTGTGGTGGACTTCAAGCGCAACAAGGACGGTATCCCCGCCAAGGTTGAGCGCATTGAATACGACCCCAACCGTACTGCCCACATCGCTCTGGTGTGCTACGCAGACGGCGAGCGTCGCTACGTCATTGCTCCTCGCAACCTGGAAGTCGGCGCTACCATCATCAGCGGCTCCGAAGCTCCTATCCGCGTGGGCAACACCCTGCCTATCCGCAACATCCCCGTGGGCTCGACCATCCACTGCATCGAACTGAAGATCGGTGCCGGTGCTCAGATCGCTCGCTCGGCTGGTACCTCCGCCACTCTGCTGGCTCGCGAAGGCATCTACGCTCAAGTGCGTATGCGTTCGGGCGAAGTCCGCAAGGTGCACATCGAGTGCCGCGCCACCATCGGTGAAGTTGCCAACGAAGAACACAGCCTGCGCCGTCTGGGCAAGGCCGGTGTGAAGCGTTGGATGGGTATTCGTCCTACCGTCCGCGGTACGGTCATGAACCCTGTCGACCACCCGCACGGTGGTGGTGAAGGTAAGACCGGTGAAGGCCGTCACCCAGTTGACCCATGGGGCAATCTGACGAAGGGCTACCGCACCCGTAACAACAAGCGCACACAGACCATGATCGTGTCGCGCCGTAAGAAGTAAGGGGTAGCAAATGACTCGTTCTCTTAAAAAGGGTCCGTTTGTTGACCATCACTTGCTGGCCAAGGTCGAAAAGGCCATCGCCACCAAGGACAAGAAGCCAGTGAAGACCTGGTCGCGTCGCTCCATGGTCCTGCCCGAGTTCATCGGTCTGACCATTGCCGTGCACAACGGCAAGCAACACGTGCCGGTTTATGTGACTGACCAGATGGTTGGCCACAAGCTGGGTGAATTCGCGCTGACTCGTACCTTCAAGGGTCACCCTGCGGACAAGAAAGCCAAGAAGTAAGGAATAGAACATGTCTGAAACACGTGCTGTTCTCCGTGGCGTCCGCCTGTCTGTTGACAAGGGTCGCCTGGTCGCGGATCTGATCCGCGGCAAGAAGGTGGATCAAGCTCTGAACATTCTCCAGTTCACGCAGAAAAAAGCTGCCGTGATCGTGAAGAAGGTTCTGGAATCCGCTATCGCCAACGCTGAGCACAACGACGGCGCCGATATCGACGAACTGAAGGTCAAGACCATCTACGTCGAGCAAGGCACTACGCTCAAGCGTTTCACTGCTCGCGCCAAGGGCCGCGGCAACCGCATCAGCAAGCCTACCTGCCACATCTACGTGACAGTGGGTAACTGAGGCCTTAAGGAAGAATATGGGACAGAAAATCCATCCTACCGGCTTCCGTCTGGCGGTGAGCCGCAACTGGGCAAGCCGCTGGTACGCTAGCAACCGTGACTTCGCCGGCATGCTGGCCGAAGACATCAAGGTGCGCGAGTACCTGAAGGCCAAGCTGAAGAACGCCGCCGTGGCTCGCGTTCTGATCGAGCGTCCTGCCAAGAACGCCCGCATCACCATTTTCTCGGCTCGTCCGGGCGTGGTGATCGGCAAGAAGGGTGAAGACATCGAAGCCCTGAAGAAGGAACTCGCTGCTCGCCTGGGCGTGCCCGTGGCTGTGAACATCGAAGAAGTGCGCAAGCCTGAAATCGATGCCAAGCTGATCGCTGACTCCATCTGCCAACAGCTGGAAAAGCGCATCATGTTCCGCCGCGCCATGAAGCGTGCCATGCAGAACGCCATGCGTCTGGGTGCTCAAGGCATCAAGATCATGTCTTCCGGTCGTCTGAACGGTATCGAAATCGCTCGTACCGAGTGGTACCGCGAAGGCCGCGTGCCTCTGCACACTCTGCGTGCCGACATCGACTACGGCTTCTCCGAAGCCAAGACGACTTACGGCATCATCGGCGTGAAGGTCTGGGTCTACAAGGGTGACACCCTGGGCCGCAACGATCTGCCCGCCGTGGAAACGCCCCGTCCTGAAGACGAGCGTCGTCCTCGTGGTCCCCGTCGTGACGGTCGCCGTGATGGCCGTGATGGCGCTGGCCGTGGTGGCCGTCGTCCCGCAGGCACCAATGCCGCTCCTGCCGATGGCAGCGACAAGCCTGCTGGCGCTGGTGCTGATTCCGTTAAGCGCGTTCGTAAGGCCGACGCGCCCGCTACAGCAGCGGACGGTAAAGGAGAATAAACATGCTGCAACCTGCACGCCGCAAGTTCCGTAAGGAACAAAAAGGCCGCAACACCGGCATCGCTACCCGTGGCAACTCCGTTGCCTTCGGCGATTTCGGTTTGAAGTCTACTGACCGTGGTCGTCTGACCGCACGCCAGATCGAAGCTGCACGTCGTGCAATTTCCCGTCACGTCAAGCGTGGTGGTCGTATCTGGATCCGCGTGTTCCCGGACAAGCCCATCTCTACCAAGCCCGCCGAAGTGCGTATGGGTAACGGTAAGGGCAACCCCGAGTACTACGTGGCCGAAATCCAGCCCGGCAAGGTGATCTACGAAATCGTGGGTGTGCCTGAAGAGCTGGCCCGTGAAGCGTTCCGCCTGGCTGCTGCAAAGCTGCCTCTGCGCACGACCTTCGTGTCCCGTCACATTGGTGCTTAAGGAGATCAACATGACGAAATCTGCTGAACTCCGCCAAAAAGACGTGGCTGGTCTGGAAGCTGAAGTGAAGTCCCTGCAAAAGGCTCACTTCGGTCTGCGCATGCAAAAGGCCACGCAACAACTGGGCAACACTGCGACCATCAAGGCTACACGCCGTGACATCGCTCGTGCCAAGACCATCCTTGCTGAAAAGCAAGCCGCCAAGTAAGGAGCCGACATGACGGAAGCTAAAACATCCCTCAAGCGCACCTTGATTGGCAAGGTGGTCAGCGACAAGCGTGCCAAGACTGTGACCGTTCTGGTGGAACGCCGCGTCAAGCACCCCATCTACGACAAGATCATGATCAAGTCGAGCAAGTACCACGCTCACGACGAGCAAGGTGAGTACAAGCTGGGTGACGTGGTTGAAATCACCGAGAGCCGTCCTCTCTCCAAGACCAAGAACTGGGTTGCTACCCGCTTGGTTCAAAAGGCTGCTCTGGTGTAAGCCTAACCAGGCCCGCCGGCTGCAAAGCCCTTGAAAACGACCCACAATGCTGTGGGTCGTTTTTTTATTTGGGCCGCCAAGAATGCGGTCCGTGCTTTGCAACAAAGGAGATAGTCATGATTAAAGTTGGTGATACCCTGCCCGCAGTGACCTTGATGGAATATGTGGAAGTGGAAGGCAATGGCTGCAGCCTTGGTCCCAACCCCGTGAAGCTGCCCGAGGCTCTGGCCGGCAAGACTATTGCCGTGTTTGCCGTGCCCGGCGCATTCACGCCCACCTGCTCCGAAAAGCACCTGCCAGGCTATGTGGCCAAGGCCGAAGAGCTCAAGGCTGCCGGCGTGGACGAAATCTGGTGCCTGGCCGTGAACGATGCTTTCGTGATGGGCGCCTGGGGCCGCGATCAGAAGGTGGCTGGCAAGGTGCGCATGATTGCCGACGGCGATGCGGCATTCGCCAAGGCGACCGGCCTGACGCTGGACCTGAACGGCAAGGGCCTGGGCCTGCGCGCCAACCGCTTCTCCATGCTGGTCAAGGACGGCAAGGTTGCGACCCTGAACGTGGAAGCTCCCGGCAAGTTTGAAGTCAGCGATGCCGGCACCATGCTGGCTCAAGCCAAGGCTTGATGGCTGAAGCCCTGAGTTGCTGGGCGCGGGAATGACGCTCTCGCCGCAAGGCGGCTTGGCACCACAGAAAAAAGGCATTGCCAAACTGGCAATGCCTTTTTCGCATCAGAGGCTCAGAACAGATTCGCCTTGAGGTAGTGCGCGCCTGGAAGCGGATTGTGATAGTAAGGTTCGATGGGCTCGAAGCCCAGGTCCACATACAGTGCGCGGGCAGACTCCATATCGTCCAGGGTGTCGAGCAGCACATGGTCATAGCCAGCCTGGCGGGCAATGTCGAGCATTGCTTCGGCCAGTTGACGCCCCAGGCCGAAGCCACGAAAAGCCTTGCGCACGAACAGGCGCTTCATCTCGGCGGCGTTGGGGTAGTCCGAGTCGTCCAGAGGACGCAGTGCGCAGCAGCCCGCAATGCTGCCATCCACGCGAGCCAGCAGAATCTGTCCACGAGGCGCAGCATATTCGCCAGGGAGGGCGGCGAGTTCGGATTCGAATCCTTGAAATTCCAGGTCGATGTTCAGGCTGTTCGCATACTCCTGAAAGATCTGGCGCACAGCATCCATTTCCTCCAGGCTGGGCGTCAGCAAGTCCACGGCAGGCTTGTCCACGGCAACTAGGCAATGATGAAAGAAGGCCCAGTGTAGCGGCAAGTGCTTTACATGGTTAAAGCAGCTGCCTGCAGCGTCAGAACTCAGAAAGCAGCGCTCTGGCCCAGTTGATGGACCCACCAGGAGAGAGCGCTTGCCACCACGGCCAGCAATGCGGCCAGAACCCGGGTGCTGGCGGTGTCGCGGCTCGCAGCAACGGGTTCCTCCAGCAATTTGTCGCCCGTGACCATGGCCGGGACCAGTTTGTCGCCCTTGAGGCTGTAGCCGATGAGGGCCAGCAGATGCAGTGCGACCAGTGCGTAAATCAGGTACTGGCCCCAGTGGGCGTGGTAGTTGGTGGCCTTGGAGATCAGCTCGCCGGACACAAAACGCGTCAAAGGTCCGCTGAAGGCAATTTCATCATCGCTCATCAGCCCGCTTGCTATCTGCGCTATCAGAACGATTAGCATCGCGATGACCGACAGCGAGCCCAGCGGGTTGTGGCCTGCGCGGTCCTGCGTGGTCGACGCGCCACTGAGATAACGCCTCATGGCCGCCGCAGAAGGGATGAAGCTGCCAAAGCGCGACCAGTACCCGCCGACCAGGCCCCAGAGAATGCGAAAGATCAGCAAGGCCAGCACGACCTGTCCCAGCAGCAGATGCCAGTTCATGGCATTGCCGCCCATCTTGGCGGTGACCACCAGGGCCACGATGCAGATTGCCAGCAGCCAGTGAAACAGGCGGGTGGGCAGATCCCAGATGCGTACCTTGTGTGGCCCTGCTGCGGCAGGTCGAATAGGGTTTGTCATGGCTTGTTCATCGCGAATCGACACCGGCATTGTGCCTGCATGGCGTCGAAAGCCAAGCCCGGAAGGGGCAGTGCGTGCTTTCATGTTCCTCTGCCATACTGGACAGGCAGCCGCCTGCGGCAGGCTGTAGAACCAAGAAAGGATACCCCGATGAAAGCTTTTTCCACTCTGGCATTCGCTGCTGTGGTTGCCACCGTGGCCCTGCCTGCCTCGGCGCAGTTCGCCAAGGCTGAAGATGCCATCAAATACCGCCAGAGCGCCCTGAGCGTGCTGGGCACGCATTTCAGCCGTCTGGGCGCCATGGCCAATGGCAAGATGCCCTTCGATGCCAAGAGCGCGCAGGAAAGTGCGGAAATTGTGGCCTTCATGTCCAAGCTGCCCTGGGCCGGCTTCGGCGCCGGCACCGAAGGCGGCAAGGCCAAGCCTGAGGTGTGGAAGGAGCAGGCCAAGTTCCATGATCTGTCGGGCAAGATGGAAGCAGAAGTCGTCAAGCTCAATGCTGCCGCCAAGACCGGCAATCTGGACAATCTCAAGACGGCTTTCGGCCAGGCCGCCAATAGTTGCAAGAGCTGCCACGACAGCTTCCGGAATAAGTAGCCCCCTGAGCCGCTGCGCGGCTTCCCCCCAGGGGGACAGCATCTTCGCTGGGGAGCGACCCTTGCTCGATGCTCCAGGCATGAAAAAACCGACCATTGGTCGGTTTTTTTTGTGAGCGGCTGTCGCTTGCTGTTTCTGTGTTTTAGGCGCTTTTGATGTTGAAATGACCTGCTATCAAGCGCTGTAAGCTATGGCTTTTAATCAAGCTGCAGCTGGTTCTGCCAGCAGCTTCTCGATCAGCTTGTGCAGTTGCTCAAAGTCAGGCGCGCCGATATAGCTTTTCACGATCTCGCCGCGCTTGTTGACGATGAAGGTGGTGGGTGTGAGTTGCACATCGCCCCAGGCCTTGGCCACGCTGCCGGTGTTGTCCAGCGCGACCTGGAAGGGCAGCTTGCGCGATTCAACAAAGTTCACGACATAGCTGGGCGGGTCGTAGCTCATGGCCACGGCCAGGGTGTCAAAGCCCTTGCCCTGGTACTTCTGGTAGGTGCTGATGATCTCGGGCATCTCTGCCACGCAGGTGGTGCAGCTGGTGGCCCAGAAGTTCACCAGCGTCACCTTGCCCTTGAGGTCGGCCGTGGTTTTCTGGCTGCCGTCCAGCAGCACAAAGGTGGATTGCGGCGCCGCGGTCTGCCCTGCACCCGAATACACCCAGGCCCCGACGCCGATGACGGCGGCCGCCACAATGCCTGCGATCCAATGTTTGCTTGCCATAGAGTTTGATTGTGCACAAATCTTCAGCACCTTGCTGATCTGTGGGTTGGTGTGTCAAACCCGCTGAAAGTTCAGTTCTTACTGCTTGACCCACGGGTCAACCCTAGGCTTGTGTGACAGGTCGGGCCCGTGCCGCTGCCGATAATGGGCCATGAAGAAAACCGGACTCTGGGCGGTGAACTTGCTTGCCGGTTGCGCGCTGCTGCTGGCAGCCTGCAGCCCGGCGCTGAACTGGCGTACCACCCAGCTCAAGGATGCGCCGCTGCAAGCACTCTTGCCCTGCGATGCGCAGACAGCCACCCGGCCGATAGAGCTGGGGCTGGGTCAGGTACAGCTGTCGGTCGTGGGCTGCGAGGCCCAGGGCGCGACCTATGCGGTGTCGCATTTCGCCGTGGCCGAGCCTGCACGTGCTGCCGAGGCACTGACGTTCTGGCAGCAGGCAGTGCTGGCGCAGCTGAAGTCGGCGGACGGTGCTGCCGCAAGGCTCGATGCCAGGGGCGATGGCCTGTGGGTGCCCAAGGGCACGTTGAATCTGCCGCAGTCCTTGCGCATGACCTTCGAGGGGCTCGGTCCCCGGGGGCAGAAAGTGGTGGGGCATGGTCTGTGGTTTGCTCGCCTGGAGGGCAGTGGCGCCAGGGTCTATCACGCAGTGATCTATGCCGACAAGCTCAGGTCTGCCGAGGCCGAGATGTTTTTTTCGGGTCTGCAATTGCAATAAGTCCCATCCAGATCATTAGCTTTGTGCTTCATCCACCTCATTGCCCTTGTTGATGGCGGCAACAGGCCATAATTTGCTGTCAAGAACTGTGACTACATGACCACGCGCATTCTTTTGCTCACTCACGCTCCTCTGGCCGCTGCATTGCGCGAATGCGCCCTGCATGTGTTTGCCGATAGCGCTGACGACTTGCTGGCCCTGGACGTGCCTTCCGAAGAGGCGCCCGAGGCCACGCTGGAGCGCGCCCTGGCCATGCTGGTGGCGCATGGCGGTCTGGATGCACCGACCCTGGTGCTGACCGATCTGTTTGGCGCCACCCCATGCAATGTGGCCCAGCGTCTCACGGGCCTGTTGCAGGCCAGGCTGGTGGCGGGCGTGAACCTGCCCATGCTTTTGCGCTCCATAGGCTATCGGCATGAGCCGCTGGATGCCCTGGTTTCGCGGGCCATGGTGGGCGGCAGCCAGGGGGTGATGCAGGTGGCCGGCAGTTCCCGACAAAATCAAAGCGCACGACCTTCCAATGATCAAGACCAATATCACCATCAGCAATAAATTGGGCCTGCATGCCCGTGCATCGGCCAAGCTCACCAAGCTCGCCGGCAGCTTCCCCTGCGAGGTCTGGCTGACCAAGGGCGAGCGCCGCGTCAATGCCAAGAGCATCATGGGCGTGATGATGCTGGCGGCGGGCATAGGCTCCGAGCTGGAGCTGGAAACCGATGGCGCACAGGAGCAGGAAGCCACGGATGCGCTGGTGGCCCTGATCAATGACAAGTTTGGCGAAGGCCAGTAAAGGCTGCCTCGCCTGTGCCGCGGCTTGACCGCGTGCAGGTGGCAGTTGGACGGTTAGCTCTTTTGATAGCAGGCAGGGTCTTGCTGTTAATGAAGTAGAGCGGTTTTGATGCTGTAGTGCAGCGATAGTTGGCGCTGACTGCTGCAAAAACAAGAGCAAGAAGCAAGCAAAAAGCAATCGCGAAATTCGCGAAAGGGCATTCGCCATGACATTTGCCATCCACGGCCTGGCCGTCTCACGGGGGGTTGCCATCGGGCGCGCGGTCGTTGTGGCCTCCAGTCGCATGGAGGTGGTGCACTACTTCATCCGGCCCGATCAGGTGGAGTCGGAGATCCAGCGTGCCCGCACGGCACGCAATGCGGTGATTGACGAGCTGCGCCGGCTTCAGGAGGAAATGCCCAAGGACGCGCCCGGCGAGCTTGATGCGCTGCTCGATGTGCATCTGATGCTGCTGCAGGACCAGGCACTGGCCGAGGCCATCCGCAACTGGATCTCGGAGCGTCTGTATAACGCCGAATGGGCGCTGACCACGCAGCTGGAAATCGTCTCGCGCCAGTTCGACGAGATGGACGACGAGTACCTGCGCGAGCGCAAGGCCGATCTGGAGCAGGTAGTGGAGCGCATTCTGCGCCACATGAAGGGCGCGGCCAGTCCGCTTGCGCAGGTTGCTCCACCGTTGTCTCCGACGGGCGCTGCACCTGCAACCGATGGACAGCAGCTGCCTCTCGACGTCACCACGGAAACCCCGCTGGTGCTGGTGGCACAAGACCTGTCGCCAGCGGACATGCTGCAGTTCAAGAGCAAGGTCTTTGCGGGCTTCATCACGGCCGTGGGCGGCAAGACCAGCCACACGGCCATCGTCGCACGCAGCATGGACATTCCGGCCGTGGTTGGCGCGCGGGCCGCAAGCCAGCTGATTCGCCAGGATGACTGGGTCATCATCGACGGCAACGAGGGCGTGGTCATCGTGGACCCCACACCCATCATCCTGGCGGAGTACAGCTTTCGCCAGCGCCAGACCGAACTGGAGCGCGAGCGCCTGACCCGTCTGCGCTACACGCCGTCCCTCACCATGGATGGGCAGAAGGTGGAGCTGCTGGCCAATATCGAGCAGCCCAGCGACGGGGCTGCCGCCGTGCGTGCTGGCGCAGTCGGGGTGGGGCTGTTCCGTACCGAGTTTCTGTTCATGGGGCGCAGCGGCAATCTGCCTGGGGAAGAAGAGCAGTACCGTGCCTACCGCGAGGCCATAGACGGCATGCAAGGCATGCCGGTCACCATCCGCACGCTGGATGTGGGGGCCGACAAGCCGCTGGACAAGGCACAGCCCAAGGACTACTACCTCAACCCCGCGCTGGGCCTGCGCGCCATACGCTGGAGTCTGGCCGACCCCGTGATGTTCCGCACCCAGCTGCGCGCCATCTTGCGCGCGGCAGCGCACGGACAGATCAAGCTGCTGTTTCCCATGCTGGCCCATCGCAGCGAGATCGAGCAGACCCTGGCCCAGCTGCGCCAGGCGCAGCATGAGCTCGATGTGCGCGGCGTCGCCTACGGCCCGGTCAAGCTGGGCGCCATGATCGAGATTCCGGCGGCCGCCCTGACGGTGCGCAGCTTTCTCCAATATTTCGACTTTCTGTCCATAGGCACCAACGACCTGATCCAGTACACGCTGGCCATCGATCGTGCCGACGAAACCGTGGCCCATCTCTACGACCCCATGCATCCGGCGGTGTTGCGCCTGGTGGCGGAGGTCATCGCAGCGGCCAATGCCGCAGGCAAGGAAGTCAGCGTTTGCGGCGAAATGGCCGGTGATCTGAGCATGACCCGGCTGCTTTTGGGCCTGGGGCTGCGCAGTTTTTCCATGCACCCCGCGCAGATTCTGGCCGTCAAGCAGGAGGTGCTGCGTGCGGACTCCAGCAAGCTTGCTCCCTGGGCCGCCGAGGTGCTGGGCAGCGAATGCCCGGCGCAGATGCTGGCGCCCTGAAGAGTTCAGGGAACGACCTCGAGGCCGGCAGAAAAGGGATGGATGAATTACGCACATTCGCAGGAAATCGCCCGTGCGCTCGAGCCGGTGCTGGAAGATGCAGCACTTGCGCAGCAACTGGCTGCGCAAGCCAGGCCGGCCGTGTGGCTGCAGACCACTGCGGTGGAGGACGAAGCGGAGATTGCGTCCGGCAGCACCAAACTTGGCGGCTGTCCCGACCTGCCAGCCGGTGTGGCCTGGCCCGAGCGAGGACGCTATCCGGACCATGAGCAGCGGGTGAAGCCCCATCGCGAAGACAGCCTTGCTCCCGACAGCCGTTGGCGATGGGCCAGGCCGGAGCAAGTCCAGCTATTTCGCAAAGAGGCCTTGCAGCACGTCGCAAGGCTTGAAAGCACTTTTCCGCTGAGCTTTGTGGCGCAGATCAACTTCGCCGAAGCTCGCTCCGCCGGGACTCTGGATGCGGATTTCCCCGAGTCTGGACTGCTGTCCGTCTTCTACGACCTGATGGAGCAGCCCTGGGGTTTCGATCCTGCCGATGCCTGTGCGCTGAAGCTGATCTTCTCCGAGGGCGATGCCGAGCTCGAGCGGCGCCCGCAACCGCCGGCGCTGCTAGAGCTGCCCGATCACTGTCAGCTCGCTCCTATGGCCTGCGAACTGCATGCCTGCGTCACGGCCTTGCCTCTGGAGAGCGCTCAGTGGGGTTCGCAGGGCCTGGCGCTTGACGAAGAGCGGCGTGACCGCTTTGTCGAATGGTGGTTCGATGACGCACAAAACGCTGCCAGCAGCGGTGGAGAGGATAGCGGCTGCCATCGCATCGGCGGCTGGCCCACGCCTGTCCAGGGTGATATGCAGACCGAATGCGCGTTGGTGGCAGCGGGGCATTACTGCGGTAATGGCGATGCCTACGCGAACGATGCCACGCGGGCCGTACGCGATACCGCAACGCAGTGGCTTTTGCTGCTGCAGATCGGCAGCGATGAAAAAGGCGGCATGGGCTGGGGCGATGGAGGCCAGGTCTATCTGTGGATGCGCCGCGACGACCTGCGCGCACGTCGCTTTGACCGGGCGCGGTTGGTGCTGCAGTGTTGCTGAAACCCGCCTGCACCGTGGCTGCAGGTGCCAACGGTTGCGAAATGGCTGCGAAACAGGTGTTTGGAGAATTCTTTTTGTGGGAAATGAAAATTAATTGATATTGATTCTCATTTGATGTTAATATTCGCCCAGCTTGCGGCGCAGGACTCTGGTGGGGTATCAAGTGCTGCATTGCTCAGTTTCATCGTGGGGCGACTCGTCGGGCCTGTTCAGCCTGCAGTCGTTTTTGCCAGCCAGCGGTTTGCCGGTTAGCCAGGCGTTTTTTCGATGCAAACAGTAATTTATTCAAAATTCATAGCTTTTAGCGCATGATATGCAACGATTCTGCTATGAATTGACTATGTAAGCTTTACCAGAAAAGCGCATCAAGCTCCTTATTCAGGAGCTTTATTTTTTGGAAAATACTGGGGCGTGCAGCACTGCTCATTGCATCCGGGCATGAAAAAAGCAGCCACAGGGGCTGCTTTTGTGAGTGCTGTCTTCGGTGCTCAGACGCCGGCGGCATGGGCCTGCTGGTCAGCATGGTAGCTCGAGCGCACCATGGCGCCCACGGCGGCGTGGGTGAAGCCCATCTTGTAGGCCTCTTGCTCGAACATCTTGAAGGTATCGGGGTGCACATAACGGCGCACGGGCAGGTGGCTGTTGGTGGGCGCCAGATACTGGCCGATGGTCAGCATGTCGATGTTGTGGGCACGCATATCGCGCATCACCTGCAGGATTTCCTCGTCCGTCTCGCCCAGGCCCACCATGATGCCGCTCTTGGTCGGCACATCGGGGTGCAGTTCCTTGAACTTCTTGAGCAGGTTCAGGCTGAACTGGTAGTCGGAGCCGGGGCGCGCTTCCTTGTACAGGCGCGGCGCGGTTTCCAGATTGTGGTTCATCACATCGGGGGGGGCCGACTTGAGGATTTCCAGCGCGCGGTCGTCACGGCCGCGGAAGTCGGGCACCAGGATCTCGATCTGCGTCTCGGGCGAGAGCTCGCGGATGTTCTTGATGCATTCCACGAAGTGGCCCGAGCCGCCGTCGCGCAGGTCGTCGCGGTCCACGCTGGTGATCACCACGTACTTCAGGCGCAGCGCGGCAATGGTGCGTGCCAGATTCAGCGGCTCGTTCACGTCCAGCGGATCGGGGCGGCCATGGCCCACGTCGCAGAAGGGGCAGCGGCGCGTGCACTTGTCGCCCATGATCATGAAGGTGGCCGTGCCCTTGCCAAAGCACTCGCCGATATTCGGGCAACTGGCTTCCTCGCAGACCGTGTGCAGATTGTTCTTGCGCAGAATGTCCTTGATCTCGTAGAAGCGCGTGCTGGGGCTGCCGGCCTTGACGCGGATCCATTCCGGCTTTTTGAGGACTTCGGCCTGCTCCACCTTCACGGGGATGCGTGCCAGCTTGGCAGCAGCCTTCTGCTTGGCCAGCGGGTTGTAGTTTTCGGCGGACTGCGCTTCGCGCACGACTTCATTGGTGCTCATGATCTTGCCTTCAGGGTGAGAGACGCGCCTTCAGCTGGCGGCCCAGCACGGATGCGGCCTCGTCCCAGGTTGTCTGTACGCCGATTGTAGAAAGGTCCACCGTTCTCAGCCCTGCGTATCCGCAAGGGTTGATTCGCAAATAAGGTTCCAAATCCATATCGACATTGAGGGCCACTCCGTGGTAGGTGCTGTGGCGGCTGACCTTGATGCCCAGGGCGGCAATCTTGCCCAGGCCCTCGAAATGCGGCTCGGGCGCCGGGCTGCCCGGTTCGCGATGTTGCGGACGCTGCTCCAGCATGGCATGGCTGCGCGGATCGTCCAGGCGCACATAGATGCCGGGGGCGCCTGCCACGCGGTGGCCGGTGACGCCGAAATGATCCAGCGTGCGGATCACCGCATCTTCCAGCCGGTACACATACTCTTTGACGAAGTAGCCCATGCGCTGCAGATCCAGCAGCGGATAGGCCACCACCTGACCGGGGCCGTGATAGGTCACCTGGCCGCCGCGATTGGTTGCCACCACGGGAATATCGCCGGGGTTCAGAACATTTTCAATTTTGCCGGCCAGCCCCTGAGTGAAGTGGGGTGAGTGCTCGCATACCCATACTTCGTCACGTGTAGCCGAGTTGCGTGTGCGCGTGAACTCCTGCATCGCGACCACGGTTGCTTCATAGCCGGTGCGCCCCAGAAAGCGCAGGTCCATGGCTTCGGGGGGCTGCAAGGCGGAAGCAATCGGGTTATGGCTCACAGCACGACCTTCACCAGGGGGTGAGAGGTCAGTGCGCGGTAGGTATCGTCCAGTTGCTCGCGACTGGTGGCCGTGATGGTGATGGTCACGCCCAGGTAGTTGCCGCCAGAGCTGGGGCGCAGCTCCACCGTGCTGGCGTCAAAGCTGGGGTCGAATTTTTCGGCGATCTTGGTGATTTCATGCACCAGATGCTCATTCTTGACGCCCATCACCTTGATGGGGAACTGGCTCGGATACTCGATCAGCGAATCCTTGCGCGGGTCTTCTTGCTGGCCGTTCTCGTTGGCGGCAGATGGGTTGGGCGTGTCGCTCATGAAGAGTCCTTGGCTGGAATGAAAAATTGCCGTTGGTGAAACAGCCGGTCAATGAGTAGGAAAGATTGTGCGCCACGCCGGGCAGCCCTGCGCACGTGGGCCTAATCCATGGCTTGGCGAGGCCCGCCAACCGGCAAAGCCCCTGGTAGGCGGCAGACAATTCAGGGTAATCAGGTATTTCAATTAGGGCACACTCGCGCCGCACCAAAGCTGAGGATGGCAGATGTTGTCACTCAGCGACAACCCTCAGGTCTTGTCAAAGACGTTTTGCGCATGACAGTATCAACCCCTATCTAACGACGGGGGTTTTTACTTATAATCAGAGGCTTTGTAAAAAAGTCTTGCCTGGTCAGCGGTGTGAAAGAAAACATGACAAACATGCCCGCTGATTTTCAGGATGAGGACGAAGTCGAAGACTTCAAGCCCCTGACTGCACAAGAAGCCTCTGCATGGCGTTCGCGCTTTCCGCAGGTTTCTGTCTGGCGCATCGTCATCGTTCAGACGCTGGTCGGCGTTATCGTGGCTTTGCTGTCGTGGTTGATGACGGGGCGAGCAGCCGCAGGCTGGTCGGCGGCGTATGGAGCGCTGGCGGTCGTGTTGCCCGCAGCGCTGTTTGCAAGAGGTGTGGTTCGTCAACGGCCGGGAGGTGCCGGGGCGGCCATGGCGGGGATTTTCGGTTGGGAACTGGTGAAGCTGGTGCTGTGCATCGCGATGCTGGCGGCTGCGCCAAAGCTGGTTCCCGATCTCAGTTGGCTGGCGTTGCTGGCCGGTTTGATTGTTGTGATGAAAACGTATTGGGTTGCACTGCTGGTGCGATCCAGTGTCCGAAAAACTGAAGCTTAAGAAGAGAGTTGACGATGGCCGCTGATGCGCACGCCCCAACTGCAAGTGAATACATCGTTCACCACTTGCAACACCTGCAAAACATCAAGCAGAAGTCCGTCATTGATTTCTCAGTCATCAACTACGACTCGATCGTGGTGGCTGGCGTTCTGGGTCTGCTCGGCATCTTCGTGCTCTGGCTGGCTGCCCGCAAGGCGACTTCCGGCGTGCCCGGCCGCTTCCAGGCCGCCGTGGAAATCCTGGTCGAGATGGTGGACAACCAGGCCAAGGCCAATATCCACAACGCCCAATCGCGCAAATTCATCGCTCCTCTGGCACTGACCGTCTTCGTCTGGATCTTCCTGATGAACGCCATGGACATGCTGCCCGTGGATCTGCTGCCCTATCTGTGGCAAGGCGCTACCGCCGACGAACACGCCTATCTGCGTGTCGTGCCCACCGCCGATCTGTCCACCACGCTGGGCCTGTCCTTCGCCGTGCTGGTCCTGTGCCTGTTCTACAGCGTCAAGATCAAGGGCATGGGCGGCTGGGCGCATGAACTGGTGACTGCACCGTTCGGCACTTCCAAGAATCCCGTCTTCGCCCTGATCCTGGGCGTGGTGAACCTGCTGATGCAGGTGATTGAATACGTTGCCAAGACCGTGTCGCATGGCATGCGACTGTTCGGCAACATGTACGCTGGTGAGTTGGTGTTCATGCTGATTGCCCTGATGGGTGGTGCGGCGGCTATGTCGCTCTCTGGTGTGTTGCTCCCCGTGGGGCACATCATTGCAGGCTCTATCTGGGCAATCTTCCACATCCTGGTGATTACCCTGCAGGCCTTCATTTTCATGATGCTGACGCTGATTTACCTCGGCCAGGCACATGAAGCTCACTGACCTTTCCCTCTTCAACCTTTCTTTCCTTTAATCCCTAGGAGTCATCATGGAAAACGTTCTCGGTCTCGTCGCTCTGGCTTGTGGTCTGATTGTTGGTCTGGGCGCTATCGGCGCTTCGATCGGTATCGCCCTGATGGGTGGCAAGTTCCTGGAATCTTCGGCACGTCAGCCTGAGCTGATCAACGAACTGCAAACCAAGATGTTCATCTTGGCTGGTCTGATCGACGCCGCCTTCCTGATCGGTGTTGCTATCGCCCTGCTGTTCGCTTTCGCCAACCCCTTCCAACTGGTGGCCTAAGCTCCGATCAACGCCCTAAATAGAAAGGTGTTGCCGTGAGTATCAACGCGACCCTGTTCGTTCAGGCCATTGTTTTCCTGATCCTGGTGCTGTTCACGATGAAACTCGTGTGGCCCCCGATTGCGAAGGCACTGGATGAGCGAGCCCAGAAAATCGCCGATGGCCTCGCTGCTGCCGACAAGGCCAAGACCGAACTGACCGCTGTCAACAAGCGTGTCGAACAGGAATTGGCCCAGACGCGCAACGAAACAGCTTCGCGGCTTGCGGACGCCGAACGCCGCGCCCAGGCCATCATTGAAGAAGCCAAGGCCCGCGCGACAGAAGAAGGCAACAAGATTGTTGCTGCTGCCCGCGCTGAAGCTGACCAGCAAGCCATTGCTGCCCGTGAAGCCCTGCGTGAGCAAGTGGCAGCGCTGGCCGTCAAGGGTGCCGAGCAGATCCTGAAGAAGGAAGTCAATGCCGGTATCCACGCTGATCTGCTGAACCGCCTGAAGACAGAGCTGTAAGGAAAGCAAAAAATGGCAGAACTCGCCACCATTGCCCGCCCTTACGCCGAAGCATTGTTCAAAGCCTGCGCCGACAAGGCTGCAGACTTGAACAGCACTGTCGCTTGGGTGGAGGAATTGGCGGCGATTGCCGCCAATCCGCAATTGCGCCAACTGGCCGACAACCCGAACGTGAGCGACGCGCAAGTGTTCGATCTCATCACGGGTGTGGCCAAGTCGGCATTGCCCGAGTCCGCACGCAACTTCCTGCGTGTGGTCCTCGAAAACGGCCGTCTGGACGTGCTGCCTGAAGTGGCAGCCCAGTTCCGCAGCCTCGTGAACAGCAAGAGCGGCTCTTCGGATGCCGTGGTGTACAGCGCTTTCCCGATTGAGGATGCAGCGCTGGCCGAGCTTGGCGCCACGCTGGAAAAGCGCTTTGGCCGCAAGCTGAATCTCACCGTGAAGCTCGATGAATCGCTGATCGGTGGCGTTCGCGTCGTGGTGGGCGACGAGGTGCTGGACACCTCCGTCAAGGCCCGTCTGGAACAAATGAAAGCGGCCCTCACCGCGTAATGCGCTTGAGGTCTCGGCTAACACACAAGAAAGAAGGAAAGAGTCATGCAACTCAATCCCGCAGAAATTTCTGAACTGATCAAGAGCCGCATCGAAGGGCTGGCTGCTAGCACTGACGTCCGTAACCAAGGCACCGTGGTGTCGGTGACTGACGGTATCGTGCGCGTGCACGGCCTGTCGGACGTGATGGCTGGCGAAATGCTGGAATTCCCCGCAGGCGCCGACGGTCAACCCACTTACGGTCTGGCTCTGAACCTGGAGCGCGACTCCGTGGGCGCCGTGATTCTGGGTGCTTACGAGCACATCGCAGAAGGCAACACCGTCAAGTGCACCGGCCGTATCCTGGAAGTGCCCGTGGGCCCTGAGCTGGTCGGCCGCGTGGTGAACGCCCTGGGTCAGCCTATCGACGGTAAGGGCCCCATCAACGCCAAGATGACGGACGTGATCGAGAAGGTCGCTCCTGGCGTGATCGCACGTCAATCCGTGGATCAGCCCCTGCAAACCGGTATCAAGTCCATCGACTCCATGGTTCCCGTGGGCCGTGGTCAGCGTGAACTGATCATTGGTGACCGTCAGACTGGTAAGACGGCTGTCGCTATCGACGCCATCATCAACCAGAAGGGCCAGGGCGTTATCTGTATCTACGTGGCTATTGGTCAGAAGGCTTCTTCGATCAAGAACGTGGTGCGCTCTCTGGAACAAGCCGGCGCGATGGACTACACCATCGTCGTGGCTGCCACCGCCTCTGAATCTGCTGCCATGCAGTACGTGTCGGCCTACGCTGGCTGCACCATGGGCGAATACTTCCGCGACCGCGGCGAAGACGCTCTGATCGTTTATGACGACCTGTCCAAGCAAGCCGTGGCCTACCGTCAAGTTTCGCTGCTGCTGCGCCGTCCTCCCGGACGTGAAGCTTTCCCCGGCGACGTGTTCTATCTCCACAGCCGTCTGCTGGAGCGTGCCGCTCGCGTGAACGCCGACTACGTCGAAGCCTTCACCAAGGGTGAAGTCAAGGGCAAGACCGGTTCTCTGACCGCTCTGCCTATCATCGAAACACAAGCTGGCGACGTGTCCGCTTTCGTTCCCACGAACGTGATTTCGATTACCGACGGCCAGATCTTCCTGGAAACCAGCCTGTTCAACGCCGGTATCCGTCCCGCTATCAACGCCGGTATTTCGGTGTCCCGCGTGGGTGGTTCCGCTCAGACCAAGGTTGTGAAGGGCCTGTCCGGCGGTATCCGTACCGACCTGGCTCAGTACCGTGAACTGGCTGCCTTTGCGCAGTTCGCTTCCGACCTGGACGATGCAACCCGCAAGCAGCTGGACCGCGGTGCCCGCGTGACCGAACTGCTCAAGCAGGCTCAGTACTCTCCTCTGTCGACCGCTCTGATGGCTTCTTCGCTGTTCGCAGTGAACAAGGGCTTTATGGACGACATCGAAGTCAAGCAAGTGCTGCCCTTCGAATCTGGTCTGCACCAGTTCCTGAAGACCAGCCACGGCGCTCTGCTTGACCGTCTGAACGAAAAGCGTGCTTTCGACAAGGAAGGCAAGGACGAAGCTGAACTGACTGCAGCCATTACTGCATTCAAGAAGTCCTTCGCTTAATACCGGCGAGGAGTCATCATGGCAGCAGGTAAGGAAATACGCGGCAAGATCAAATCGGTGGAAAACACCAAGAAGATCACCAAAGCCATGGAAATGGTGGCTGCATCCAAAATGCGCAAGGCGCAGGACCGGATGCTGGCTGCCCGTCCATATAGCGAAAAAATCCGCAACATTGCAGCCCATCTTGGCGAAGCTAACCCTGAATATGTGCATCCGTTCATGCAAGTGAACGATGCCAAGAAGGTCGGCGTCATCGTTGTGACGACCGACAAGGGTTTGTGCGGCGGCATGAACACCAACGTGTTGCGTGTCGTCACCAACAAGTTGCGCGAACTGCAGGATGCGGGTGTTGCGACAGATGCAGTGGCCATTGGCGGCAAGGGACTGGGTTTCCTGAACCGTGTCGGTGCCAAGGTGGTCTCTCACGCTACAGGCTTGGGCGACACGCCTCACCTCGACAAGCTCATCGGGCCTGTCAAGGTGTTGCTGGACCAATATGCTGAAGGCAAGCTGAGCGCGGTGTACCTGGCGTACACCAAGTTCATCAACACCATGAAGCAGGAGTCGGTGGTGGAGCAACTGCTCCCCCTGTCGTCCGAAAAATTGCAAGCCGAGAAGACGGGTGCATCGTGGGAATACATCTACGAACCTGACGCTCAAAGCGTCATCGACGAACTGCTGGTTCGTTACGTGGAGTCCCTCGTGTACCAGGCAGTTGCGGAAAACATGGCGTCCGAGCAATCGGCGCGCATGGTGGCCATGAAGGCCGCTACCGACAACGCCGGCAACGTCATCAGCGAGTTGAAGCTGGTCTACAACAAGACGCGTCAGGCAGCGATTACGACCGAGTTGTCGGAAATCGTGGCAGGCGCAGCCGCTGTGTAAACGGCTTTAACGAACAAACAGATTGGAGCAAAAAATGGCTCAAGTACAAGGCAAGATTGTTCAATGTATCGGCGCCGTGGTGGACGTGGAGTTTGCCCACGGCCAGGTGCCCAAGGTGTATGACGCCTTGAAGCTGGAAGGCTCGGCCCTGACCCTGGAAGTTCAGCAGCAGCTGGGCGACGGCGTGGTGCGTACCATTGCCCTGGGTTCTTCGGACGGTCTGAAGCGTGGCCTGATGGTCACCAACACCGGCAACCCCATCACCGTTCCCGTGGGTAAGGCTACCCTGGGCCGCATCATGGACGTGCTGGGTAACCCCATCGACGAACGTGGTCCCGTGGACCAGACCCTGACCGCTGCCATCCACCGCAAGGCTCCTGCTTACGACGAACTGTCGCCTTCGCAGGAACTGCTGGAAACCGGTATCAAGGTGATCGACTTGGTCTGCCCCTTCGCCAAGGGCGGCAAGGTGGGCCTGTTCGGTGGTGCCGGTGTGGGCAAGACCGTGAACATGATGGAACTCATCAACAACATCGCCAAGGCCCACAGCGGTCTGTCGGTGTTCGCTGGTGTGGGTGAGCGTACCCGTGAAGGTAACGACTTCTATCACGAAATGTCCGACGCTGGCGTTGTGAACCAAGAGAACCTGGGCGAGTCCAAGGTTGCCATGGTTTACGGTCAGATGAACGAGCCCCCAGGAAACCGTCTGCGCGTGGCGCTGACCGGCCTGACCATGGCTGAGTCGTTCCGTGACGAAGGCAAGGACGTGCTGTTCTTCGTGGACAACATCTACCGCTACACACTGGCCGGTACCGAAGTGTCCGCTCTGCTGGGCCGTATGCCTTCCGCCGTGGGCTACCAGCCTACCCTGGCTGAAGAAATGGGCAAGCTGCAAGAGCGTATTACCTCCACCAAGGTTGGCTCGATCACTTCCATCCAGGCCGTTTACGTGCCAGCGGATGACTTGACCGACCCCTCGCCCGCCACCACTTTTGCTCACTTGGACTCCACCGTGGTGCTGTCCCGTGACATCGCTTCGCTGGGTATCTACCCCGCTGTGGATCCTCTGGACTCCACCAGCCGTCAGCTGGACCCCCAAGTGGTTGGCGAAGAGCACTACAAGGTGGCTCGCCAAGTGCAGGGTACGCTGCAGCGCTACAAGGAACTGCGCGACATCATCGCGATTCTGGGCATGGACGAACTGGCTCCCGAAGACAAGCTGACCGTGGCTCGTGCTCGTAAGATCCAGCGTTTCCTGTCTCAGCCTTTCCACGTGGCTGAAGTGTTCACCGGCGCTCCCGGCAAGTACGTTCCCCTGTCTGAAACCATCCGTGGCTTCAAGATGATCGTGAACGGCGAAGCCGACCACCTGCCCGAACAGGCTTTCTACATGGTTGGTACCATCGACGAAGCCTTCGAGAAGGCCAAGAAGCTGGCTGCCTAACTGGCTTGCACCCCCTGAGCGGCTTGCGCCGCTTCCCCCTCTCTTTCAGGAGGGGGACCGCCCTCGCTGCGGGGCGGCCCTTGCTCGGCGTCTCTGGCTTGGGGTGTGCTTGTTTTAGGACCAGTTTTTACCTTTTCTAGGAGCAAAGATGAACACTATTCACGTTGATGTGGTCAGTGCCGAAGAGTCCATCTTCTCCGGTGAAGCGCGCTTTGTCGCCTTGCCCGGTGAAGCGGGCGAGTTGGGCATTTATCCCCGCCACACACCGCTGATCACCCGTATCAAGCCGGGTTCGGTGCGCATCGAAATGCCTGACGGCAGCGAAGAGTTCGTCTTCGTGGCCGGCGGCATTTTGGAAGTGCAACCCAACTGCGTGACCGTGCTGTCCGACACCGCCATCCGCGGCAAGGATTTGGACGATGAAAAGGCGCAAAAGGCCAAGGCTGCGGCCGAGGAAGCCCTGAAGAACGCCAAGGGCGAACTGGACATCGCTCGTGCGCAGTCCGAGCTGGCCGTGATGGCAGCTCAGATTGCGGCTTTGCGCAAGTACCGCCAGAAGCGTTGATGTGCTGTGCCCATGAGCACATGCATCAGCAGCAAAAAGCCACCGCATGCGGTGGCTTTTTTTATGGACTGTTGCTGCGGAAATCGAAGCGCACTGTGCTTGTCCCAAAAGGAACTGATCCCGAAACCAGCAGGATTCCGAACCGCGGCAGCGCGCAAGCAGCTTAGCCGTTGCAGGCGGCCTGATAGCCGTAGACCACGGAGCTGTCCTTGGGGTCCACATGGCGTGATTTGCGCACCACGGCCTTGCTGGGGTCTTCGCAGAGGGCTCGGATCTGGGCTTCGCACTTCTTGGGGTCATCTTCCTTGAGCTTGCAGCTCAGTGCGTAGTCGTATTCAGCCGGTGCTTCGGCGCCTCTGGGGCTGATGGAGGAGCAGGCGCTCAGTGCCAGGGCAGAGCTGATGACGGCCAGAGAGAACAGAGATTTCTGCATGCTTGAGTGCTTTCTTAAGAAAATACGGCTGCCCCAAAACTAACACAGCCATGCGGGTAAAAAGGTTTTTTCTGGATGGGGCCCACCTGCTTTTTGCATCACCGGGCCTGTTCGCGGTGCCAAAAACAACAAAGGACATGGATGCGCTACAGCGGTACCTTGACGCAATGGAATGACGAGCGTGGCTTTGGCTGGATAGAGGCCGATGGCGGTGGCGAGCGTCTGTTTGTCCATATCAGTGCTTTTGAGCCGCGCCCGCCCGCAGAGCAGCGTCCTCGGCCCGGTCTGCGCCTGGAGTTTTCCGTCGGCATGGAGCAGGGCAGAAAGCGCGCGCTTCAGGTTGCATGGCGCGCTGGCGGCCCAGTGCCTCAGGCACGGTCTTCTTCGGTGCGGCGCAACAGCCCTTCTGCAGGGCGTTTGCAGTCCTCGCGTGCGGTGCCTCAGGGCTGGCATGCCTCCAGTGGCTTCAGCTATGGCGTGTTGCTGGTCTGGCTGCTGATGATGCTGACCACCGCCGTGATTTGGGGCATACCGCGTATCCTCTGGCTGGCCTATGCAGGCCTGAGCATGCTGACCTTCATGGCCTACTGGCAGGACAAATGGGCCGCCCAGAAGGGGCAGTGGCGCACGCCGGAAAACACGCTGCAGACCATGGCGTTGGCCGGAGGCTGGCCCGGTGCCCTGCTGGCCCAGCAGTGGCTGCGCCACAAAAGCAGCAAGACCAGCTTTCAGCTACAGTTCTGGCTCATGGTCCTGATCAATGTGGTGGCCGTGCTCTGGCTGTGTTCGCCGTATGGGCGACATGTGCTGGCCTGAGGCCTCTGAGGTCTGCAGCCGGTGGGTGCGGCTGCAGAACCGGATCAGCGGTTGCGGCCCGGCAGATGCCTTTGGACCACGGGTGTATCGGGCAGGTTTCGCTGCGTGTTGGCCGCGGATTTGCGCGGGAAATGCGCCTGCAGTTGCCGGTTGACGCGCTCCAGTGCCGATACCAGGCCCATGCTGAAATGCCCGCCCTGGAAGGCGGACTGCATATCGCTGATCAGCGTTTGCCATTGCTCGGCGTTCATGGTGCGGTCCAGTGCGCGGTCGGCCACGATTTCTATGGCGTGGTCGGCCAGCAGCAGGTAGATCAGGACGCCGTTGTTGTGCTCCGTGTCCCAGACATGGAGCTTGGCGAACTGCGAGAGCGCGCGCTCGCGCGCCGTGGCATCGCGCCAGATATAGCTCCAGGGCAGGCCGGCCTCGACGCAGATGCGGACCTGACCGGTGTGGCCCAGCTCGCTTTTGGCGATCAGCAATTCCAGCTCCTTGAGCGTGGCAGGCGGCAAGGCCTTGCGCAGATGCTGTTCGGCCGAGCGGTGTCGCACCAGACGTGCCAGGCGTTGAAAGACATTGCTCATTTCACCAGTCCCCCGAGGCGCCACCGCCACCAAAGCTGCCGCCGCCACCGGAGCTGAAACCGCCTCCCGAGCTGAAGCCTCCCCCGCTGCCGCTGCTCCAGCCGCCGCCCCCGCCGGTACTGATATACGGTCCGCCTCCGCCCCGCGAGAGGTTGGAGAGCAGGGTGAAGATCAGGCCCACCAAGCCAGCTACGCCTGCGATCAACAGGCTGGTGGTGATCACATAGGCGGCTGTCCCGGCAATGCCTCCAATGATCAGCGAACCCAGCACGCGGCCGAAGATGGCGCGGGCGACGGCAATCCCGATCGGAAAGCCGAAAAACAGCAGCGGAAGCAGAAAGTCCAGATTTTCGGACCAGGATGGGCCCGACTTGCGCGGCTGGGACTGCGGCGCGGGCAGTTTCTCGCCGTGAATCAGCAGGCTCATCTGCTCGATGGCGGCAGACAGGCCACCCGCATAGTCGTCGGCGCGGAAGCGCGGCTTCATGGCTCCGTCGATGATGCGTGCGGCCTGGATGTCGGGAATCGCGCCCTCCAGCTTGCGCGCCACCTCGATGCGCATGCGCCTGTCGTTCTTGGCCACGACGATGAGAGAGCCGTCGCCTATGTCCTTGCGCCCCAGCTTCCAGCTGCTGGCCACGCGCCAGGCATAGGCGGCAATGTCTTCCGGAGCCGTGGTGGCGACCATGAGCACGGCGACCTGGGCGCCGGTCTCGTCCTCCAGCTTCTTGAGCTGCTCGCTCAGCGCCTGTTGATCGCTCTGGCTCAGCGTGCCGGTCTGGTCGATGACGCGCGCCGTCAGCTCGGGCAAGGGCTGCAGCTGAGCGCCTGCGCCACCCTGCGCCAGGGCTGGCAGCGCCGACAGCAGCACCATGCTGGCAAAAACAATAGCTGCAAGCGCTTTGTAGAAAAGGGCTTGAGGCGATTTTTGCATGGGTTTAAAGAGCTGTGCGCGCAATTACTTGCTGCCGGCAGGCGCTGCGGGTGTGGAAAAGTCAACGGCTGGTGGTTGCGAGATCTGGGCTTCGTTCTGTACCGTGAAGGTCGGCTTGACCTTGTAGCTGAATACCTTGGCCGTGATATTGGTGGGGAAGCTGCGCGCCAGCACGTTGTAGGCTTGTACGGTGCCTATGTATTCGTTGCGCGCCACGGTGATGCGATTTTCCGTGCCTTCCAGCGTCACGCGCAGATCGCGGAACGCCTGGTTGGCCTTGAGTTCGGGATATTTTTCCGCCACCACCATCAGGCGCGAGAGCGCGCTGGAGATCTCGCCCTGAGCCTGCTGGAACTTGTTGAAGGCTTCGGGGTTGTTGATCAGCTCGGGCGTGGCCTGAATCGAGGTGGCTTTGGCGCGTGCTTCAATCACCCTGGTCAGGGTCTCCTGCTCGAAGTTGGCCTCGCCCTTGACCGTGGCGACAATGTTCGGGATCAGATCCGAGCGGCGCTGGTACTGATTCAGCACCTCGCTCCAGGCAGCCTTGGATTTTTCATCCAGGCGCTGAAAGTCGTTATAGCCGCAGCCCGTGAGGGAGAGCATGGAGGCCGCAGTTGCGATTGCCAGAAGCCAGCGTTTCATGGGTGTTTCCATTCACGAGATTGAGACGGAAACCATAGCATAAGGCCTTGGCAGGCCAGTGTGCGAGCGCAGCCTGTTGCCCTGTCCGCTGCCCGGTGGCGCTAGCATTGCAATCATGTCCACTGTTTCTCCACTCGATGCCCTGCGTGGCGCACAGCGTCCCGGCCCGAAAACTGCGACCTTGCCGCGCCTGTTGCTGGCCGGGGCCACGGGGCCGCTGGGCAACGAGGTGCTCAGTCGCGTGGTTGGCGCGCAGAACTATGCGCTGGTCCAGGTGCTGGCACGCGAGCCCTATGTCCAGGGGCTGCGTGGCATGGAGTTGCTGACGCAACTGCACGGCGATGTGCAGCAATGGCCTGTGCAGAGCGCCGATGTGGGCCTCATCATGTTTGAGCCTCCGCGTCCCTATTACCAGCGCGAGCGCGCCTTGTGGACGCCCCGGCCCGATCAGCTGCAGGCGGTGGCGCAGTGGATGCAGCGCTGTGGCGTGCACACGCTTGCCGTGGTGCTGCCCCACGATATGGGCAGCCTGCCCCAGGCTTTGAAGCAGGGGCTGGCCAATCTCAATGAGCAAGGCGTGGCCGCACTGGGCTTCGAACGGCTGATTTTTGTGCGCTCGGCCAGAGAAGCCCAGAAAATCAATGCAGGCCATTGGCTGCAGCGCACGGCAAAGATCATGCTTTCGGCGCTCAGCTATATGCTGCCGCAGACGGAGCGGCCGGTGCGCGCCATGCATGTGGCTCGTCTGGTGGAGGCAGCCTTGCTCAAGGCACCGCCGGGAATTCATGTGGCTCCGCCTGAACTGGTCTGGCGTGCGGCACAGAAAGACGCCCTGCAGTCAGAGCTGCGCAGCTGGTTGGGTTCCTCATGAATTTCGAACAATTTCGTGCACCTTGGTGGCAGCCCGGAGGTCATGTCCAGACCATTTGGGCTGCACTCTGTGCGAAGGGCGGAGAGTCTCCGGCGTGGCGGCGCGAACGCTGGGATACGCCCGATGGCGATTTCATCGATATCGATTTTTCAAGCCGCCTGGCAAGTGCAAGCGCTCCCACACTGGTGCTGTTTCATGGCCTGGAAGGCTCTTCCTCCAGCCACTACGCCAAGGCCCTGGCACAGGTCTGCGCGCAGCGCGGCTGGCATCTGGCCGTGCCGCATTTTCGCGGCTGCAGCGGTGAGCCCAATCGCTTGCTGCGTGCTTATCACTCTGGCGACTCGGACGAGGTGGACTGGATTTTGCGCCGGCTGCAGCAAAGCGCGAGCGGCGAATTGCTGGCAATGGGTGTATCGTTGGGCGGCAATGCCCTGGCGCGCTGGGCCGGGCTGCAGCAGCAGGCGGCTGCAGAACTCGTCAAGGGTGCGGCAGTGATTTGTGCGCCGCTGGACCTGGTGGCCGGAGGCGTCAATCTGGGCCAGGGGCTCAATCGCTGGATCTACACCCCCATGTTCATGCGTACCCTGGTGCCCAAGGCCCTCGCCAAATGGCAGCAGTCGCCGGGGGTGTTCGATAGGGAGCGGCTGCAGCGCGCACGCACTCTGCATGACTTTGACGATGTGTTCACGGCCCCGGTCCATGGTTTCAGGGATGCTGATGATTACTGGAGCCGGGCCTCGGCCAAGCCCCTGCTCAAGCAAGTGGCCGTGCCCTTGTTGCTGCTCAATGCGCGCAACGATCCGTTTGTGCCGGCGCACAGTCTGCCCAGGCCCGATGAGGTCAGTGCCACCGTGCAGCTATGGCAGCCGCCGCACGGCGGACATGTGGGCTTTGCCAGCGGGGCCTGGCCTGCCCATGTGCAGGCCATGCCGCTGGCCGTGACCGAATGGCTGGAGCAGTGGCTCTGAGCGTTCGCAGAATAATCAGGAGATGAGTGATGGATGACATCGTGAAGCAGGCCATGGCGAAATGGCCCAACGTGCCGGCCTGCAGCGGCTGGCTGGGTCTGGATGCGCGCGGCCAGTGGTGGCTCAGAGACGAGCAGGCCCAGGCATGCGGCGCGTTTGCCGGCGGCAAGCCCGGAGCCAGGGGCAATCTGCTGCGCCACGAAAAGCTGGCTGAATTCATCGGTCGCAACTATTTGGCCGAGTCAGATGGTCGCTGGTATTTCCAGAACGGCCCGCAGCGTGTGTATGTGGAGCTGGAGAGTGCGCCATGGATATGGCGTCTGCGATGCACAGAGCATGGCCTGCAGCTGAGCAGCCACACGGGCCAGGAGCTGGCTGCCGAACAGGTGCAGCAGGTGCTGCTGGACGAGCAGGGGCGGCTGTTTCTGGCCCTGCCGCAAGGCCTGGGCATGGTGCACAGCCTGGACATGCTGGATGCCGCGAATGCGCTGGAAGGCGGCGTGCTGCCCGAGGTGCAGGAGGTCGACAGCGCTTCGCTTCCATTGAAGTTTGGCTTTGTGCCTAGCCCGCAGGCTCATCAAGTCTGATCGCTGCCTGTACTGGCGTACAAAAGGCGTCCGGTCAAAAATAACAAAACCGGCCAAAGGCCGGTTTTTGCGGAGCAAAGAGCAGAGCTTACTTGGCTGCATCCACCATGTACTGAATGGCGGCCTTGAAGTCTGCGTCCGAAGCAGTGGAGCCGCCCTTGGGAGGCATGGCCCCAACACCTTGGGTGGCCTTCTGCACCATATCGTCCATGCCCTTGGCAATGAAAGGTGCCCAGGCAGCCTTGTCGCCAAACTTGGGAGCTCCGGCTACGCCACTGGCGTGGCAGGCCATGCAGGTTGTGTTGTAGATGTTCTTGCCCACATCGGAGGCCGCGGCAGCTGCGGGAGCCGGGGCGGATGCAGGTGCTGGCTCGGCGGCTGCAACAGCTGCTGCAGGTGCAGCGGCGACGGGGGCCGCAGGTGCTGCTGCGGGGGCATCACCGGCTGCTGCGGGGGCATCACCGGCTGCTGCGCCGGCTGCAGGCTGGGGCTCGGGGAAGTTGGCGCCGGCAGCATTGCTCATATAGACCACGCCACGGGCAATTTCCGTGTCATTGAACTCGCCGCCACCCTGGGCCGCCATTGCACCCTTGCCGGCCAGGGCAGAGTGCACCAGCGTTTCCAGGCCCTGCTTGATGCGCGGGCCCCAGGCTGCTGCATCCTGGAATTTGGGTGCGCCGGCTACGCCGGTTTCATGGCAGGCCGCGCATTGCGACTTGAAGACTTCCGCGCCACCGCGCAGAGGGCGGTTGGCATCACGAATTTCTACCGTTCCCACTTTTTGCAGACGCATGGCCTTGGCCATTTCGGCATTGGCCGTGCCTGCGCCCGTGGTGTCGGACGAAGTCACGAACTTGACCAGACCGATGATGACGAAGATGGGAACCACAAACGAGAAGAAGACGGCAAGCAACAGCTGCTTGGGTTTTTTAATGGGGCCTGTATGGGCTTCTTCGTGGTGTTGCTCGCTCATGAAGTCCTCTGAGATCGTGGGATGGGGATGAACAAACCATTATAGAAGTGAGGGTTAAGAACGCCAGTGCACGACGATCCGGGTTGACGGCTGCTGCATAAAGGAGTTGAGTTGGATCAACTTTGTGCAGCCAATTTGTGGCGTGCATGAAAAAAGGCGTCCGAAGACGCCTTGTGTGAGAGTGCAAATCTTGGCCCGATTACTGGGCTGTAGTTGCTGCCGCAGGGTTGTTGCTGGCGCTTGCCTCCGTCCAGCCGCCGCCCAGCACCTTGTAGAGATTGACTTGGTTTTGCAGCTGCGCCAGGCGGACCTGAACCACGGATTGCTCCAGTGCAAACAGTGAACGCTGCGCATCCAGCAGATCCAGGTAGCTGGCCACGCCGTTGGTGTAGCGCAGGTCCGACAGCTTGTAGCGAACCTGCTCGGCCTCCAGCTGACGCGATTGGGCATCAAGCTGATCCTTGAGTGCTCGGCGATTCACCAAGGTGTCGGACACCTCGCGGAAGGCCGACTGAATGGAGCCTTCGTATTGAGCCACGGCAATCTTCTGGCTGGCTTCTGCAACCTGCAGATTGGCGCGATTGCGGCCTGCATTGAAGATGGGCAGATACAGCGAAGGCGCAATCGTGAACGCCGCAGAGTCCGACTTGAGCAGATCGGAGATGTCGGAGCTTGCGAAACCTGCCGAGGCGGTCAGGGAGATGTTCGGGAAGAACAGCGCACGTGCCGCACCAATGCTGGCATTGGCGGCAATCATGCTTTGCTCGGCCTGACGGATGTCGGGCCGGCGCAGCAGCAGGTCAGAAGGCAGGCCCGAAGGAACATCGGCCAGGGCAGGCAGATCGCGCAGTTGCTTGCCTTGCATGCTGGTCATCAGATCGGCAGGCAGAGTCTGGCCCACGAGCAGGGTCAGGGCGTTGACGTCGCGCTCGCGCTGACCGGCTTGCTGGGCCAGCGTGGCGCGTGCGCTTTCGGTCAGCGACTGAGCCTGGCGGTAGTCCAGCTCGGAAGCGACACCGGAGTCCAGTCGCAGCTTGGTCAGCTTGATGGACTGCTCGCGTGTGCCCAGGGTACGACGGGAAATGGCCAGCAACTCCTCGTCAGCCTGCAGGTTCAGCCAGGTGTTGGCGACCGTTGCAATCAGACTGATCTGGGCCGCTTTGCGGCCTTCCTCAGTCGCCAGATACTGGGCCAGAGCTTGCTGCTTGAGGCTGCCGATGCGGCCCCAGAAGTCAATCTCCCAGCTGGGCATGGAAAGGCCTGCCATGTACGAGTTGGCATAGCGGCCCGTGGCGGCACTGGGCTGGCGGCTGGCGCTGCCTGCCACACCGAACTCAGGAAACTGGGCGGCACGCTGGATCTGGTACTGAGCCTGCGCCTTTTCGATGTTGAGCACGGCCACACGAAGGTCGCGGTTGTTGTCCAGCGCGAGCTGGATCACCTGCTGAAGGCGAGGGTCCGTGTAGAACTGCTGCCATGGGATGTCGGCGGCCGCGGTGGTGCCAGCCTGCTCGTCGGCGGCAGAGTAATGCTCAGCCACCGGAGCGGCAGGGCGCTCCAGCGTGGGGATGAAGGAGCAGCCGCTGGCCAGCAGCGCGCCGGCCAGTGCTACGGGTAGCAAGGTTTTATTCATGTTGCGAGCCTCCCTGTGCTGCAGAAATTGCCGCCGGGGGAGTGGCGTTGGAGTCCTGCTTGGACTTCTTGCCAAACAGATTGAACACGGCCACAAAGAACACGGGCACCAGGAACACGGAGATCGGCGTGCCAATCACCATGCCCCAGAACACGCCGGTGCCGATCTCCTTCTGGCTGGCAGCGCTGGCGCCGGAGGCGATGTACAGCGGCACCACGCCCAGAATAAAGGCCAGCGAGGTCATCAGAATCGGACGGAAACGCAGATGACCGGCTTCCAGCGCGGCTTCCAGCGCGCTCTTGCCTTCCGCATGCAGGTCCTTGGCGAACTCCACGATCAGAATGGCGTTCTTGGCCGACAGACCGATCACCGTGATCAGCGCCACCTGGAAGTAGATGTCGTTGGGCATGCCGCGCATCAGCATGCCGGCCACGGCGCCGAACACGCCCAGAGGCACGACCAGCAGCACGGACAGCGGGATGCTCCAGCTTTCATACAGTGCGGCCAGACACAGGAACACGGCCAGGATGGAGAACGCATACAGCAGCATGGCCGAGGAGCCCGCCTTTTTCTCGTCCAGAGACTGGCCGGTCCACTCGTAGCCGAAGCCGTCGGGCAGCTCCTGGGCCAGCTTTTCCATTTCTTTCATGGCGTCACCGCTGGTAAAGCCGGGCTTGGCCTGACCAGTGATGCTCATGGAGGGGTAGCCGTTGTAGCGTGTCAGCTGCATGGGGCCGCTGATCCACTTGGCGCTGACCATGGTGGAAAGCTCCACCAGTTGGCCTTGCGCGTTGGGCACCGTCAGGCGTATCACGTCCTCGGGCTGCATGCGACGAGCCGCATCGGCCTGGATGGTCACACGCTGCATGAAGCCGTTGTTGGGGAAGTCCGTGGAGTTGGACGAACCCAAAGCGGTCGCCAGCGTGGTGGCCAGATCGCCCATGCTCACGCGCTGGGCATAGACCGCATCGCGGTTGATGTCGACCTGCCATTGTGGGGCGTCATCCACGCCATCAAAGCGCACGCCGGCCAGAACGGGGCTCTGGTTGGCCTTGGCAACCAGCTGGTTGCGGGCTGCCAGCAAGGCTGCATGACCCTTGCTGCCACGATCCTGCAGGCGGAAGGTGAAGCCATCGCTATTGCCAAGTTCCGAGATGGATGGAGGCACCAGGGTAAAGATGAAGCC
Source organism: Comamonas sp. F1-6 (assembly GCF_039581415.1). Lineage (NCBI taxonomy): Bacteria > Pseudomonadati > Pseudomonadota > Betaproteobacteria > Burkholderiales > Comamonadaceae > Comamonas > Comamonas sp. F1-6. The sequence continues at coordinate 4,819 of NZ_JBCPWN010000033.1, read as the reverse complement.
ATCGCGCAGCGCTGACATGGCGCCCTTGGCTCGGTCGGCGAAAGACGTGGCGTCCGAGCCTGGGGCTGTGCGCTCGGACCAGTCCTTGAGCGTGGTGAATGCCAGACCCACGTTCTGGCCCTGGCCCATGAAGCTGAAGCCCAGAATGCTCACGATGTGATCGACTTCGGGCTGGCTCAGCACAAACTTTTCCAGCTCTGCAACGGTCTTGCTCGTGCGTTCCAGGCTGGCGCCAGGAGGCAGTTGCGTCAGCGAGATGACATAGCCCTGGTCTTCCGTTGGCAGGAAGGCCGTAGGCAGTCGCATGAACATGAAGACCACGCCGGCAATCACCAGCAGATAGACGATAAAGGCTTGAGCGGAGCGCTTGACCACACCGGAGAGTGCGGAAGAGTAGCGCTTCGTGCCTGCGTCAAACTTGCGGTTGAACCAGTTGTAGAACGGGCCGAGCAAGCCGGTCTTCTTGTCGTGCGCGTGGCCCTTGGGAATGGGCTTGAGCATGGTGGCGCAAAGCGCAGGCGTCAGCGTCAGCGCAAAGAAGCCCGAGAAGAAGATCGAGATGGCCATCACCAGCGAGAACTGGCGATAGATGTTGCCCGTCGCGCCGGAGAACATGGCCAAGGGCAGGAACACCGTCACCAGAATCACGGTGATGCCGACCACGGCGCCCTGGATCTGGCCCATGGCCTTGATGGTGGCTTCCTTGGGCGGAAGGCCTTCCTCGGCCATGATGCGCTCGACGTTTTCCACCACCACGATGGCATCGTCCACCACGATACCGATCACCAGCACCATGGCGAACATGGCCAGAATGTTGATGGTCAGGCCGGCCACCAGCATCACGGCAAACGTGCCGAGCAATGCAATGGGGACCACGATGGTGGGGATCAGGGTGTAGCGGATGTTCTGCAGGAAGATCAGCATCACGATGAACACCAGCACGATGGCTTCAAGCAGCGTGTGCACCACCTTTTCGATGGAAATTTTCACGAACTTGGAGGTGTCGTAGGGCGAGGACCACTTCACACCGGCAGGCAGGAAGGGCTCCATCTCGGCCATCTTGGCCTTGACCAGCTTGGCAGTAGCCATGGCGTTGGCAGTCGAAGTCAGCTGCACGGCCATGGCCACAGCAGGCTTGCCGTCCAGGCGGGACTCGAAGGCGTAGCTCTCGATGCCCAGCTCGATGCGGGCCACATCCTTGAGGCGCACGGTGGAGCCGTCGGAATTGGAGCGCAGAACCACTTCACCGAATTCTTCGGGCGTGGTCAGCTGGCCGGGCACCACGATCGTGGCAGTGGTAGTGGTGCCGGGTGTGCTGGGCAGGTTGCCAAGGGCGCCACCGGAGATCTGCTGGTTCTGCGCGGCAATCGCTGCGTTGACCGATGCAATCGACAGACCGAAGCCCTGGAGCTTGGCAGGATCCACCCAGACGCGCATGGCACGACCCGATGCAAACAGCTGCGCCTTGCCCACGCCGTCCAGACGTTGGATTTCAGGCACCACATTGCGGTTCACGTAGTCGGCAATGTCGTCACGCGAAGTCTCTCCAGACTCGGCCTGGAAGGCCAGAATCATCAGGAAGTTGCTCATGGACTTGTCCACGCGCACGCCCAGGGCCTGAACGACCTGAGGCAGGCGAGGCAGCACGCGCGAGAGGCGGTTTTGCACGTCCACCTGCGCCAGATCGGGGTTGGTGCCTGGAGCAAAGGTGACGGTCAGCGTGCCTTGGCCACCCGCAGGGGCGGAGGCTTCCATATACATCAGACCTTGCGCGCCGTTGATTTCGCGCTCGATCAGTTGCAGAACGGAGTCCGTCATGGTCTGTGACGTGGCGCCCGGGTAGGTCGCTGTCACGTTGATGGTCGGAGGTGCGACCGATGGGAACTGTGCCACCGGTAGCTTGGTGATGGAGATCACGCCCGCAATGATCACGAAAATCGCGATCACCCAGGCAAAGATCGGTCTGTGGATGAAAAACTTTGACATGGATCGTGCCTGTTACTTGGCTGCCTGGCCTTCGCCAGCACCTTCGGCTGGTGTGGTGGCTTTCTCTTGCGCAGGTGCGGCGGGGGCCGCAGCAGAGGGTTGTGCTGGTGCGCCGGCAGCCGCATTGTTGATCTCGACGGGCTTGACCTTCTTGGCCCCCATACCCACCTTGATCAGGCCGTCCACCATGACTTTTTCTCCAGCTTTCAGACCGGATGTGACAACCCAGTTATTGCCACTGGACTGACTGATCTGAACGGGGCGTGGTGCCACGGAGCCATCCTCGGCCACGATCATGACGAAGTTGCCCTTTTCGTTGCGGGTCACGGCTTGTTGCGGAATCAGTGCGGCGTTCTCGACCTGTGCCTGCTCCAGGTGCACGCGTACGTAAGTGCCGGGCAACAGCAGTCCGTCGGGATTGGGCAGCTCCGCGCGCACGCTGACCTGGCCGGTAGTCGGGTCCACGGTCAGGTCGGTGAACAGCAGCTTGCCGGTATGTGCGTACTCCTTGCCATCGTCCAAATAGACGTGGACGCGCGCTGCGTTGTCACCTACCTTTGTTAACTTGCCGGAACCGAGCGCTTCACGCATGCGCATGATGTCGGAAGAGGACTGAGTCAGGTTCACGTACAGCGGGTTGACTTGCTGAATGGTCGCCAGCTGCGTGGCTTCGCCCTGGCCGACCAGAGCGCCTTCCGTCACCAGAGCGCGGCCGATGCGTCCGGAGATGGGGGCTGTCACGCTGGCATAGCCCAGGTTGACGTTGGCATTGGTGACTGCCGCCTTGCCTGCCGCAACTTGTGCCAGTGCCGCCTTTTCGTTGGCAATGGCCGTGTCGTATTCCTGCTTGCTGATGGCATTGGCTTCCACCAGGGGCTTGTAGCGGCGTGCGGTGGCAGATGCCTGGGCGAGATTGGCTTCGGCCTGTGCCAGGGTCGCCTGAGCGCTCTGCAGGTTGGCCTTGTATGGGGTGTTGTCAATCTGGAACAGGGCTTGGCCAGCCTTGACATCCGAGCCTTCCTGGAACAGGCGCTTTTGCACGATGCCGGCTGCGCGGGCGCGAACCTGAGCAATGCGCGATGGCTCCAGGCGGCCTGGCAGATCGGAGATCAAAGGCACGTTTTGCATGGATACCGTCACTACACCTACTTCGGGTGGCTGTGCCTGAGCGGCTGCTTGTGCTTTTTGAGCTTCCGCGTTTTTGTCACTGCATGCGACTAGGCCCAGTGCAGCAGCCAAGCTCAGGCCGATGACCATGGAGCGGGTGCCGGATGCGGCTGAATGGGACTGATTGTCGGGAGCCTGGTTTGCTTCATACATCGGGTGCATGAACGTCCTTCCGGTTGACATTGTGAAAACGAGAAAAGAGCGCTGTCCGCAGTGGAGCGCTCGTTCGGGTGGAAACCCTAGATGGTTTCCTGCATATCGGTGCTAGGGAAATTATACATACATGCATAAATGTATAATTGCAAACGCTGCGTAAAGCAGTTGAGAAATGGCTTTTCTCGCGGCGATCTATGGCCGGCGATTGATGGAGAGGGTGAGTGATGGCTCGAAGAACCAAGGCTGAAGCGGATGAGACGCGCACCAAGCTGCTGGATGCGGCTGAAGAGGTGTTTTTCGAGAAGGGTGTATCTCGAACCTCTCTGGGCGATATCGCGCAGCGTGCAGGGGCTACACGCGGGGCGGTGTACTGGCACTTCAAGGACAAGATGGATGTCTTTGTTTCCATGCTTGGGCGCATATGCCTGCCTTTCGAAGAAATCTGTGACGACAGGTATGGTGACCTGTTGCCGCTAGAGCGCATTCGTCACTCCATCCTGTGTGTGTTCGAGAGCTTGGACGAGGATGAGCGCAGACGCAAGGTATTTGAAACGGCGCTATTCAAAATGGAATACGTGGGCGAACTGGCTGATGTGCGTTTGCAGCATATAGAAAGTTCAGGCTTCGCTCGGGAAAAATTTGCGCACGACCTGGCGGCTGCGGCACAGGGGCAGTCCGTGCAGTTGTCGGTATCCCCGGAAGAGGCTGCTCTCGGCTTGCACTCTCTTTTTGTAGGTCTTATACATGGTTGGGTATTGACGGAAGGGAGTTTCTCATTAGTCAAGGTTGGTTCGATGTCGGTGGATGTCTACTTGTCTGGTTTGGGATTTCAGGTGAAATTGTGATTTGGGTGTCCAAACCCGTGCAATAATTGCGGCTGTTGAATTGTTGTTGGCCGTGCAAGCGGCCTGACGGATTCGCGGCTGTAGCTCAGTGGATAGAGTATTGGCCTCCGAAGCCAAGGGTCGTGGGTTCGATCCCCGCCAGCCGCGCCAGCATCGATCTTCGGCAAGAAAAAAGAAATTTCAAAATTTCTTTTTAAGCTGGAAATAGATGCTACAATTCAAGTCTCTTCGGAGGGGTGGCCGAGTGGTTAAAGGCAGCAGACTGTAAATCTGCCCGCTAACGCGTACACAGGTTCGAATCCTGTCCCCTCCACCAGCAATGGTTGAGAAGAGCGATTGCTAGAAATAGCAGTCACGTGCAGTAGTAAATCTGTGCGGGAGTAGTTCAATGGTAGAACCCTAGCCTTCCAAGCTAATGACGCGGGTTCGATTCCCGTCTCCCGCTCCAGTTTGCGAGCAAAGATTTTAGAAGTTGTTTTTGCAGCTTCTTTGCCCATGTGGCTCAGTGGTAGAGCACTCCCTTGGTAAGGGAGAGGTCGCGGGTCCGATTCCCGCCATGGGCACCATTTTCTGGTGCGCTCGCTTGATAGGGTTGCGCCGAAATCCTCTTGCAGTGAATTAATTTTTTCGGAGTCGGAAAAATGGCAAAAGAAAAATTCGAGCGC
>NZ_JBCPWN010000032.1:0-37920 GCF_039581415.1 Comamonas sp. F1-6 | reverse complement strand
GAAAACCCGATCTTGAATCTCGTTGCTTGCTGCGATCAGCGAAGCCTTGCAGTGTATCACAACTTCCGAGGCGCTGCACAAGAACTTTTGAAGTTTTGCGAGGCAGTCGTTTGCTGCGATGGATCGAACTATAGCATAGGTGAAACCCTAGCCAGGCCGCTTCTGACACAAAAGATTCATCTGTCAGCGTGGTCTTTGCATGGGCTGTGTCCATAGACAGAGATAGAGACAGCGGCCTTACGGCCGCTGTCTCTATGGAGGCCAACGATAATGCTGGCACGATGGCACTGATTACTTTGTTAGACGCTCAATTGGCGTTTGGGCACGTGGCCCTGCTGGACCACGCAAATTTTTCCCTGGAGACCGGCGAGCGCGTCGGCCTGATCGGCCGCAACGGCGCCGGCAAGTCTTCACTGCTCAAGATTCTGGGCGGCCTGGCAAAGGCCGATGACGGCCAGCTCCAGGTGCAGAACGGGGTCCGCATTACCTATGTGGCGCAGGAGCCCGACCTGAACCCTGCGCACACCATCTTCGAGTCGGCATCTGACGGCATTGCCGCCGTGATTGCGATTCGTGAGCGCTACCTGGCTGGCGGCGAGGGCGAGGATCTGGACGAGTTGCAGACACAGATCGAGGCTTATGACGCCTGGAACTGGGAGCAGCGCGTAGAGGAAACATTGCAGCGCCTGCATCTGGACCCGAATGCTCTGGTAGGCAGCCTGTCCGGCGGCACCCGCAAGCGCGTGGCGCTGGCCCAGGCTCTGGTGGCCCGCCCCGATGTCCTGTTGCTCGACGAGCCGACCAACCACCTGGACCTGGACTCCATCGAGTGGCTGGAAGAGCTGCTGATTGCCTTCAAGGGCAGCGTGATCACGATCACCCATGACCGCAGCTTTCTGGACCGCATCGCCACCCGCATCGTGGAGCTGGATCGGGGCGTTCTGCGCACCTACCCCGGCAACTTCTCCCAGTATGTGTTGCAAAAGGAAGAGCAGCTCAGCCAGGAAGCCGTCATCAACGCCAAGGCGGACAAGCTGCTGGCCCAGGAAGAGGTCTGGATCCGCAAGGGTGTGGAAGCCCGCCGCACCCGCAGCCAGAGCCGTATCAGCCGTCTGCAGGAATTGCGTGCCAGCCGTGCCCAGCGCCGTGATGTGCTGGGCAGCGTGAACATGGATATCGCATCCGGCAAGGGCGACGGCTATCAGGGCAAGATCGTGGCCGAGCTGACCGATGTCAGCAAGTCCTTTGGCGAAAAGAAGATCGTTGAAAGGTTCAGCGGCACCATTTTGCGTGGCGACAAGGTCGGCTTGCTGGGCCCCAACGGCGCAGGCAAGACAACGCTGCTGAAGATGATTCTGGGCGAGCTGGCTCCAGACAGCGGCCAGGTGCGCCTGGGCAGCAATCTGCAAGTGGCCTACTTTGACCAGATGCGCCATCAGGTGAATCTGGATGCCACGCTGGAGGACTTCATCAGCCCCGGCAGCGAATGGATCGAGATTGGCAACCAGAAGAAGCACGTCAAGAGCTATCTGGCGGACTTTCTGTTCTCTCCGGCGCGTGCGCATTCCCCGGTCCGATCGCTGTCAGGCGGCGAGCGCAACCGCTTGCTGCTGGCCCGTTTGTTTGCGCGGCCGGCCAATGTTTTGGTGCTGGACGAGCCGACCAACGATCTGGACATCGAAACCCTGGACATGCTGGAAGACCTGCTGCAAAGCTATGACGGTACGGTCTTTCTGGTCAGCCACGACCGCACCTTCCTCGACAACGTGGTCACCAGCACGATTGCCTGGGAAGGTCCCGGCCACTGGCGTGAATACGAAGGTGGCGTGACGGACTGGATGGAGCAATCGCGCCGCAGCAAGGCCATGGCCGAAGCCGCACAGGCCAAGTCCGCCCCCAAGGAGGAGCCCAAGCCCGTCGCAAGCCGCACCGACGCTGCGGCCAGCCCCAAGAAGAAGCTCAGCTACAAGGATCAGCGCGAGCTGGAAGCCCTGCCGGCCGCGATTGCCGCACTGGAGACCGAGCAAAAGCAGATTCAGCAAGCGCTGGCCGACGGCAGCCTGTTTGCCAGCGACAACGCCAAGGCCGTCGCCATGCACCAGCGCGACGCGGAGATCGATGAAGCACTGATGGAGGCGCTGGAGCGCTGGACCTTGCTGTCTGAATAATCAGATCATCAAATAAGAGAGCGCCTTTCGCCTGTCAGGTCTTGATTTCAAAGCTTTAGAAGCCTGAAGTCATTATCTGACAAGCGCAAGGCGCTCTCTTTTTATGCAATCTTAGATGCGGTGATGTACCTGGTCCGAGCCGCCGCGCAGCTTGGTCAGCAGGGCATGGGCGATCTGCGGAAGAGGCAGCACCTCGTCGGCCGCACCATGGGCAATGGCTTCGCGGGGCATGCCGAAGACGATGCAGGTGCTCTCATCCTGCACCAGGTTGTAGCTGCCGGCATCGCGCATCTCGCGCATGGCGGTGGCGCCATCGGCTCCCATGCCGGTGAGCATGATGCCGTAGGCATTGCGCCCGGCGCTGGCGGCCACGGACTTGAACAGCACTTCCACCGAGGGCTTGTGACGGTTGACGGGCGGCGCATCATCGACCACGGCCACATAGTTGGCACCGCTGCGCGTGATGGAGAAATGCTTGCCGCCAGGGGCGATATAGGCATGGCCGGGCAGCAAACGCTCGCCGTGCGTGGCTTCCTTGACCGTCATCTGGCACAGGCTGTTGAGCCGTGCCGCAAAACTGGTGGTGAAGCCCGGCGGCATGTGCTGGGTGATGACGATGGCCGGGCAGTCGGCCGGCAGATGCGTGAGCACCTCACGAATCGCTTCCGTCCCCCCCGTGGAGGCTCCGATGGCGATGATTTTTTCGGTCGAGATGCGACCCAGCAGGCTGGGAGCCGCCGGCGTACGCGGCGCTGCAGGCTTGGCGCCCGCACTCGCTGCCGCAGCTACGCCGTGCGGCACCACCGGCAGGCGGTGCACCTGGGCCACGGCGGCCACGCGGATCTTGTCCACGATCTGGCTGGCCAGCTCCTGCAGGCCGTTGGCCACGCCGACGCGGGGCTTGGCCACAAAGTCGATGGCACCCAGCTCCAGGGCGCGCATGGTGACTTCGGCACCGCGCTCGGTCAGCGTGGAGATCATCACCACGGGCATGGGACGCAGGCGCATGAGCCGCCCGAGGAAATCAATGCCGTCCATGCGGGGCATTTCCACATCCAGCGTGATGACGTCGGGGTTCAGATCGCGGATCATTTCGCGTGCGATCAACGGGTCATTGGCCGAGCCGATGCACTCCATGTCATGCTGGCGATTGATGATCTCGGCCAGAAGACTGCGCACCAACGCAGAGTCGTCCACCACGATCACCCGGATTTTTGGCTTTAACAACGCTCAACCTTCCTCAAAACAGATCCACCGAGCCGCCCGCCGTATTGCGTGCCACCGCAGCCGCGCTGCCGCGACTGATTTCCTGCTGCACCAATGCCTCGGGATGGGCGTGTGCCAGGCGCTTGACCATGGCCTTGCCCGTGGATGGAAAAAACACCACCTTGCGCGGATAGATATCCAGCACGTCCTCGGAGACGATGGGAATACGCTCGGTTTGCAGATACTCTGTCACAAAACTGGTGTTGCGCTCGCCCACATTCATGGTCGTGAAATTGGCCATGACCTGGGCGCCACCAAAAATCTTGGCCTGCATGGATTCGCGCCGTGCGCCCAGCTTGAGCATCTCGTTGATCAGCAGCTCCATGGCGTACGAACCATAGCGCCCCGAGACATCGCTGCTGTCGCCATCGGGCAGCATGAAGTGGTTCATGCCGCCAATGCGCATGAATCGATCCCAGAGACAGGCCGCGATGCAGGAACCCAGCACGGTGACGATGGCCATCTCGTCGCGCGAGACAAAGTACTCGCCCGGCAACACCTTGGCCGAATTGAGCTGGAAGTGCGGGTCGTAGTAGAAGAACGAGGCCTCGCCCGGCTGGCGCGGCTGGCGCTTGAGCTGCTCCAGCGATGAGACCGGCGCCGGCATGGCCGGATCAGGATAGCCCTGGGGCACGAAGCTGTTGCCGCGCAGGGGTCTGGCTGGCAGATCCAGCGGAGAGCTCAGATTCCTCATGACTTGCAGCCCTGCCCTTCAGCTTCATTGGCGCTCATAGACGGTCTTGCCCTTGAGCGCGAACAGATCGCGCGAATCGCTGAAGTTCTCGGCATGACCGACAAACAGCAGCCCGCCCGGACGCATCACCTGATGAATGCGCTCCAGCACGCGACGCTGGGTCGGTGCGTCGAAATAAATCATCACGTTGCGGCAGAAGACGATGTCGAAGCTCTCCCGGAACGGCCAATCTCCAGCGATCAGGTTGACGTTGAGAAAGTCCACCATGCGGCGCAACTCCGGCTTGACCCGCACCATGCCCGAGTTGGCCGAGCGCCCGCGCAGGAAAAAGCGGTGCAGCCGCTCGGTGCTCACGCCCTTGAGATTCTCTGCCCGGTACACGCCGCGCGAGGCGGTATCCAGCACGCGCGAGTCGATATCGCTGGCCATGAGTTGAAAGCTGGCCGAACTGCCCAGACTCTCCACGGCCGTCATCAGGATGGAATAAGGCTCCTCCCCCGTGGAGGCCGCGCTGCACCATACCTTCCAGCCATTGCCGCCGGGTTTGTGGCTGCGCAGATGCTGGGCCAGGATGTCGAAGTGGTGCTGCTCGCGGAAGAACGAGGTCAGATTCGTGGTGAGAGCATTGACGAACTCCTGCCATTCGGGCCCGTCATTGATGCTCTCCAGCCAGTCCAGATAGCTGACAAAGCTCTCATGCCCGGTCTCGCGCAGGCGGCGCGACAAACGGCTGTAGACCATGGCATGCTTGCCGTCATGCAGGCTGATGCCAGCACGCTTGTAGATCAGGGCCTGCACACGGGCAAAGTCGCGGTTGGACCAGACGAACTCGCGCCCCTGCGCCAGCGGGCCGGACATGGCGCCCGGCAGCGCCTCATCGTCCTGCTCAAGCCTGGCAGGAGAGGCTGCGAATGAAGCGCTACGTCCCAGGTTCAGCACACGGACCTCTGGCGCGCTCAGGCTTCGGAGGCCACCAGGCCCATGTCGACATTGCCCATGAGCTTCTCGATGTCCAGCAGGATCAGCATGCGCTCGCCCACAGAACCCAGGCCCAGAATGCAGCCGCTGTCGATGGCGCTTTCGATATCGGGTGCGGGACGCACGGCATCGGCGGGCAGCTCCATCACATCGCTGACCGAGTCCACCACAATGCCGACCACGCGATTGCGCAGGTTCAGGATGATGACTACGGTAAAGGCGTTGTACTCCACCTCGGAGCAGTTGAAGCGCAGGCGCATGTCCACGATGGGCACGATGGTGCCGCGCAGATTGACCACTCCCTTAATGAACTCGGGTGCGTTGGCAATGCGCGTGGGCTGCTCGTAGCCACGGATTTCCTGCACCTTGAGGATGTCGATGCCGTATTCCTCCTCGCCCAGGCGGAAGGTCAGATATTCGCGGGCACCGGTGGCCACGCCTTCGGCAGTCTTGTTGATGATGTTCATGTCAGCTCTCTCTGCGTTGTTCGGCTCGGCGACGGCTCAGGCCAGCGGCCTCAATGGCGGGTACGGCGCACCAGAGCGCCCGTATCCAGAATCAGCGCAACGGATCCGTCGCCCAGAATGGTGGCGCCCGAGACATTGGGCACCTTGCGGTAATTGCTTTCCAGGTTCTTCACCACCACCTGGTGCTGGCCCAGCAGCTCGTCCACCAGCAGCGCCACGCGGCTGCCTTCGGCCTCGACCACCACCATGATGTTGCTGGTCTGGCTTTCATCGGCGCGCGGCACCTGGAAAGTTCGCTCCAGCGCGATCACCGGCATGTATTCGTCGCGCACCTTGACCAGCTGCGTGCCATTGGCCACGGTGTTGACATCGTCGGCCTTGACCTGGAAGGACTCGACCACCGAGGACAGCGGCAGGATATAGACCTCTTCGCCCACCCCGACGGACATGCCGTCCATGATGGCCAGCGTCAGCGGCAGGCGCACGGCCACCTTCATGCCCACGCCGGCAACGGACTCGATCTCCACCGTGCCGCCCAGCGAGGTGATGTTTCGCTTGACCACGTCCATGCCCACGCCACGGCCCGAGACATCGGTGACCACATCGGCCGTGGAGAAGCCGGGCGCAAAGATCAGCTGCCAGACATCGCTGTCGGGCATGCTGTCGGAGACATCCATGCCGCGCTCGCGCGCCTTGTTCAGAATCCTCTCGCGATTCATGCCCTTGCCGTCGTCGCGCACCTCGATGACGATGGAGCCGCCCTGATGGGATGCCGCCAGCGTCAGCGTGCCATGCTCGGACTTGCCTGCAGCGATGCGGTCCTCGGGCATCTCGATGCCGTGGTCCACGCTGTTGCGCACCAGATGGGTCAGCGGATCGGTGATCTTTTCGACCAGGCCCTTGTCCAGCTCGGTGGCTTCGCCCAGCGTGACCAGATCGATCTTCTTGCCTAGTTTGCCCGCCAGGTCGCGCAGCATGCGCGGGAAGCGGCTGAAAACCGTGGACATGGGAATCATGCGGATCGACATCACGGACTCTTGCAGGTCGCGTGTGTTGCGATCCAGATCGGCCAGACCGGCCAGCAGCTGCTGATAGGTCGTCGGGTCCAGCCCCTGGCTGTTCTGCGCCAGCATGGCCTGGGTGATGACCAGCTCGCCCACCAGATTGATGAGCTGGTCCACCTTCTTCACATCCACGCGGATGCTGGTGGACTCCATATGCGCAGCGGCAGCCTTGGGTGTGGCCTTCTGCACCGTGCCCCCAGCGCCGCCAATCACGGCATGCTCCTGATTTTGCTGAGCCTCGGGGCTGCCCGGAGCGCCCGCAAAAAAACCGTAGGCTTCTTCGGCCGGCAGATTGTGGGGCGGCATGGCGGCTTCTTCATCCACCACGGTTTCCAGCTGCTCGACCACGGGCTCGGCTGCGGACTGCGGTTGGGCGGCATCGCTGATCTGCACCTGCTCCTTGGAGACATGGAAGACAAACAGATCACGCAGCTCGTCATCGGTGGACACCGTTCTGACCTTGAACAGGCGGTGATCGGCCTTGGTGCCGACCTGATCTTGAATCGTGCCCAGACCCGGAATATCCCGGAACAGCTCCTTGATGGCATCGCCCAGCTCCAGCCTGGACAGCGGGCCGATCTCGATCATCAGCTCGCGCGCACCTTCGGGAGGCTCGGTACCGATCACAGGGCCTGGCTCTGCCACCTGGGCTGCCGCAGGGGCCGGAGCTTGAGCGGGCGTATCCGCCACCACCGCGGCAACAACGGCAGCTGGCTGCACAGGCTCGGCAGCCGCGGCACTGCGGTTGACCTGGGGGATTTCGGTCAGGCCCTGGGCCAGAGCTTCGATGCGCACCACCAGTTCCGCAGTGGAAACCGGTTCGCCCTCATCACCAGACTGGTGACGTGCCAGCAGGCTGCGGCTGGCGTCCGCCGACTCCAGCAGCACATCGACCATCTCGGGGATGGGCGTGATTTCATGGCGACGCAGGCGGTCCAGCAGGGATTCCATGCGGTGCGTGAGCTCGGTCACATCCGAGAAGCCGAAGGTCGCCGCACCGCCCTTGATGGAGTGAGCGCAGCGGAAAATACCGTTGAGCTCTTCATCGTTGGCGGCCGAAAGATCCAGGCTGAGCAGCATCTGCTCCATCTGGTCGAGGTTCTCGCTGGCTTCCTCGAAAAAGATTTGATAGAACTGGCTAAGGTCGAAGTCTGCGCCCGAACCTGCGCCATCCTGGTGTGTATCCGCCATGGTGTTTCCTGCTGTGATTCGTTGTTATCGGCTTAACGCAGCACTTTTTGAATAACTTCGATCAATCGATTGGGATCGAAGGGCTTGACCAGCCAGCCCGTGGCACCTGCGGCCCGGCCCGCCTGCTTCATCAGATCGCTGGATTCCGTGGTCAGTATGAGGATGGGCGTGCCCTTGAACCTCGGGTTTTCACGGAGCTTGCGCGTGAGACCGATGCCGTCCAGACGCGGCATGTTCTGGTCAGCCAGCACCAGATCGATGTTTTGCGCCTGTGCTTTTTCCAGCGCATCCACACCGTCGACGGCTTCCACCACCTTAAAACCAGCACTGCTCAACGTGAAAGACACCATCTTTCGCATCGAGGGGGAATCATCAACAGCCAGAATCGATCGCATGTACAGCTCCAACAGACGGGCAACGGAAAACAGGGTAGAAGTTCAAAACAGCTCCACAGAGCCTGCATCCATCTCGCTTTGCGTGACGGGATTGGGCTTTTCGGGCAGGTTTGGCAGACTGATGGCGGACTCCGCCTCATCCTCATCCCTGCCCATGGCGGCAGCCCCGAGCCTGAAAGCGCAGGCTTGCAAGGTATGTGCCATATGGGCAATCAGCTGAGACGACATATCGTGAAACTGGAGCTCGGTCACGGCCAGCCGCAGCGACTCACGTGCTGTAGCCAGCGCAGCCGAATCGGGCAAGGCCGGCTGCGACAATTGCCCGTTGACTTGCTCGAAGCGCTCCAGCAGATTGTGCGTGGCATGGTCCAGCAGCCCTTCAAGACGCTGCAGATCACGCAGCGTGACCAGCAAGGCATCCTGCAGCTCCGCAGCCACCATCACCGGCACGGCAACTGCAGGCACACCCGAAGGGTTTTGCATCGTCTGCATTGTTACTCCAACTGCGTAAAACCATCATGACGGCCCTGCCGCCATGCTCCACGAAATGAACCAATCAGCAGTCCGTCCCCCGTGACACACTGCCACGACCTGACGACAACAGCCCTCGATGTTCCAAAATGTATCCAATGATAGCGTCCTTGGCGATATGCAATTCCGGAATCAGACCTTGAAAATCCTTCATATTGAAGACTCTGTCGCAGATCAGGCTCTGGCACGCCTGAGTCTCAAGCGCGGGCAGCTGCCCTGCACGCTCACGGCCGTGGACAGTCTGCAGGAGGTACAGGACGCCCTTGAGACACAGGATTTCGACCTGATTCTGGCGGACTATCATCTGCCCGGCTTCACGGCTCTCGACGTCTGGGATCTGGTGTGCGACCGTGCCGACGCCCCTCCTTTTGTGCTGCTGTCGGGCGCCATCGGCGAATCCGCCGCCGTGGACATCATGCGGCTGGGCATCAGCGACTATCTGCTCAAGGACCAGATCAACGGCCTGCCCCATGTCATCAAGCGCGCCATGGAGGTCCATGAGGCGAGGCGAGCCCGCCGCCGCGCCGCACTGCAGCTGGCCGAGTCCGAAAAGCGCCTGGCCGAGCTGACCGAACACCTGCACACCAGCATCGAGCAGGAGCGTGCCAATATCTCGCGCGAGATTCACGACGACATAGGCGGCTCGCTCACTGCCGTCAAGTTTGATCTGGCCTGGCTGATCCGCAACAGCGCCGAGGGCAAGCAGCGCGAGCATGCCAAATCGGCACTGGAGATGCTGGAACACGCCCTGGGCGCCAGCCAGCGCATCATGCAGAACCTGCGCCCGCCCGTGCTGGATCAGGGGCTGGTGGCCGCCGTGCAATGGCTGGCCCAGGACTTCGAGCGCCGTACCGGCATACCAGCCCGGTTGCACACCAGCCGTGAGCATATGGAAATAGCACCCGCGCAGCAGGTGGTGGTCTACCGAACGGCACAGGAATCCTTGACCAATATCAGCAAATACGCACAAGCCAGCCAGGTGACGCTGGATTTGTCCGACCACGAGGGTTTTTTGACACTGGAAGTAACAGATAACGGGGTAGGTCTGAGCCAGGATGATCGCAAAAAGCCTCAGTCTTTCGGACTTCGAGGTCTAAGTGAGCGCGCGCGAACAATTCAAGGTTGGCTGGATGTGAGTAGCCACCCCGGCCGAGGAACCTCTATCATTCTCACCATTCCTCTGGCAGAGATCCAGGCATGAGCCACCCAACCACGCGCTTGTCCGGTCTGCCATCTGACTTCCTGGGAGAGCGACCTTGATTCACGTGGTGCTGTGCGACGACCATGCCATTTTGCGCCGGGGCATACGCGACACCCTGGCAGAGGCGACGGACATCAGCGTCACCGCAGAAGCCGGCAGCTATGCCGAACTGCGTGAGCAACTGCGCGATGCAGCTTGCGATGTGCTGCTGCTGGACATCAATATGCCGGGCCGCAGCGGCCTGGAAGTGCTGGCCAGCGTGCGCGAGACGCATCCGCAGATCCGCGTCATCATGGTCTCCATGTATCCCGAAGACCAGTACGCCTTGCGCAGCATCAAGGCCGGCGCGGCCGGCTATGCCAACAAGGCGGGGGATCCGGTGCTGCTGATCGACGCCGTGCGCACCGTCCACAGCGGACGCAAATACCTGACTGCCGAAGTGGCCCAGATGCTGGCCGACAGCCTGGCCCAGCCTGCCGCTCCCGTGCCGCATGAAACCTTGTCCGAGCGCGAGATGCAGACGCTGCTGAAGATTGCCAGCGGTCAGCGCCAGACCGATATTGCGCAGGAGTTGATGCTCAGCCCCAAGACGGTGAGCGTGTACCGGGCACGGGTGCTGGAGAAGCTGGGCATGGGCAGCAACGCGGAGCTGACCGCCTATGCCATCAAGAACGGACTGATAGATACGCCCTGAGCCGCGCGGCGGACCATGCGCTGGATGGCCATCACTGGCTTGCGCGCCCGCATCGAGTCAGTTTTTTCGCTTGAGGCAAAAGCGGGTCTTATCCCTGTTCCACAAAGCGCACCATGCTATCAAAAAGATAGTTTTCGCACTAAACCCCGAAGACTGCCATCCCCTTTTGGAGCAAGGCCACCAGGGGCTGCTCCAGCAAAGGCAGGGTCGCCGTCAGGCCCAGCAGCCCCACAGTCAAGGTGACAGGAAAGCCCACGGCATAGATATTCATCTGCGGCGCGACACGGGAGATGATGCCCAGCACCAGGTTGACGAAGAGCAGCATGGCAATCATGGGCAGGGCAATCCAGAAAGCGCTGGCAAAAACGGCACTGCCCATCTCGTGGATTCGCATCTGGGAGATGGCCTGCAGAAAGTTGCCATCGACGGGGAATGCCTCAAAGCTCTTGAGAACCGCCATCAACACCAGCAAATGACCATTGATGACGATGAACAGCAAGGTGGCGATCTGCACCATGAAGCGCGCCACGGCACTGAGCTGGGCATTGCTGGTCGGATCGAAGAAAGACGCGAAGTTCAGGCCCATCTGCAGACCCACCACTTCACCGGCGACTTCAATGGCCGCCATCACCAGGCGCACGGAAAAACCCACGGACAGACCTATCACCACCTGCTGCACCAGAGTGCCCAGTGCCTGGGCCGAGGCAATGCTGACCACCGTCTGCTCGCCCAGCACCGGCTGCGCGCAAAGCGCAACCAGAAAAGCCAGCCCCACCTTGAGTCGCATGGGAATGGCTTTCTGAGAAAACACGGGCGCCGTGGTGAACAGCGCCAGCACGCGCACAAACGGCCAGATCAGTGGCGAGAGCCAGGCGGCAATCTGCGCTTCGCTAAAGGAAATCATCCCACCGAACCTGGAATGCTTTCTATGGTGCGACGAATGAAATCCACCAGCGTGGACAGCATCCACGGCCCGGCCACGGCAAACACCAGCACGGCGGCGATGAGCTTGGGCACAAAAGCCAGCGTGGCCTCATGCACCTGGGTCACGGCCTGAAACACGCTCACCAGCAGACCCACGCCCATGACCACACCCAGCACCGGCATGGAGATCATGAGCAGCAGGGTCAACGCCTCGCGGCCAAAGGTCAGAACAAACTGAGAGGTCATGAGCTTCTCTTAAAAATTCAATGCATCCAAATACGCTTGCAACAGCCCTGGCTCAAGGTGCGAGACACCGAGGAAGAGCTGCCTAGGCAAGCGCCTCAGGGGTATCTCATGTGGCAAAGCTCGCCGCCAGTGAGCCGATGATCAGGTTCCAGCCATCGGCCAGCACAAACAGCATGAGCTTGAAAGGCAGGGCCACCAGCACGGGCGAAAGCATCATCATGCCCAGCGACATGAGGATGGAAGACACCACCATGTCGATGACCAGAAACGGGATGAAGATCATGAAGCCGATCTGAAAAGCCGTTTTCAGCTCGCTGGTCACAAAGGCCGGCACCAGCACACGCAGAGGTGCGGTTTCCGCCGTGACATTCGCATCCAGCTTGGCCAGGCGCTTGAACAGCGCAAAGTCAGACTGGCGCGTCTGCTTGAGCATGAAGCCGCGCATGGGGGCTTCGGCCTTTTCCATGGCTTGCTCGAAGCTGATGCTGTTTTGCGTATAGGGCAGATAGGCGTCCTGATAGACCTTGTCCAGCGTCGGCCCCATCACAAACATGGTGAGAAACAGCGACAGACCGATCACCACCTGATTGGGCGGCGCGGACTGCGTGCCCAGCGCCTGGCGCAGCAGGCTCAGCACAATGACGATGCGGGTAAAGCCCGTCATCAACAGCAAGATGGCGGGCAGGAACGACAGCGCCGTGAAAAACAGCAGTGTCTGGATGGGCACCGAATAACTGGTGCCGCCCGCGCCCTGGCCTACCAGCAGCGGCAGACTGGCGGATGCGCCCTGGGCTGCGGCCATCAGGGGCATGGCCAGCAGGACAGCGGCAGCAGCACGAGAGACGAATTTAGACATTTCCAGAATTCCGGGCCGCTTCGTCGGCCTGCGCGTGCATCAGCGAGTCGGTGAACGATGAGACGGCAGGTGAATGGGCCGCGCGGGCAGATTGCAAGGATGCGGACGGATCTTGCAGCACATGCAAACATTGGATCTGCTGCGCCGTCACACCAAGCACCAGGCGCACGGCCTGCTCCCCTTCACCCAGTTGCACGGTCACCACCCGCTGCTGCGGGCCAATGGCCAGCGTGCCCAGCACCTGCGCCGGAGTTGAGGCGACACCACGGGCCATCCCCATGCCACGGGGCAGGAGGTTTTTTTGCTGCAGACGACGCACCAGCCAGGGCAATGCAGCCATGACCGCCACAAACAGGACGACCAGCAGCAGCGTGGGCCACATGGAAGGGGCCGCTGCCGCAGAGTTTGCCGCGTTATCAACCACGGCTGACCCGGCGCAGACGCTCGGACGGTGTCACCACGTCCGTCAGGCGGATACCGAACTTGTCATTGACCACCACCACCTCGCCCTGGGCGATCAGGTAGCCGTTGACCAGCACGTCCATGGGTTCGCCGGCCAGAGCATCGAGCTCCACCACCGAGCCCTGAGCCAGTTGCAGAATGTATTTGATGGGCACTTTGGTGCGGCCCAGCTCCACGGACAGCTGAACCGGAATGTCCAGCACCATGTTGATATCGTGTACCGGCACATCGCCATAGCTGCGTGCGGCGTCGCCCGCCAGCGGCCCGCCCTGGTCGGACAGATCGGGGCCTTCGACGGCCTGGTCATGCTGACGCTGCTCTTCCAGCGCCTCGGCCCAGCCGGAGAACGGATCGTCTCCCGCGGGCTTGTTGTTGTCGTCAATTGCCATGCTTCTCTCCCATCCAGCTGGTCTCGCCGCCGCGCAGGCTGCGTTCCACGCGGATTGCATATTTGTCGTTGTGCGTGCCGTACTGGCACTCGAAAACCGGCACCCCACCAATGGAGGCGCGAATCAGCGGCTCGCGGTCGAGCTCGATAAAGTCACCCGGGCGCATGGCCAGCAGCTGCTCCACCGTGGCATCGGCGCGGGCCAGCTCGGCCACCAGCGTGACCTCGGCGGCCTGAATCTCCCGCGTCAGCACCTTGACCCAGCGGCGATCCACCTCGATGGCGTCGCCCTGAGTCGAGGAATACAGCACATCGCGAATCGGCTCCAACGTCGCATAAGGCATGCAGATGTGGATGGAACCAGAGATATCGCCGATCTCCAGCTGAAAAGCCGTGGAGACCACGATTTCGCTGGGCGTGGCGATATTGGCGAACTGCGGCTGCATTTCCGAGCGCTGATAGGCCAGCTCCAGCGGATAGATGCCATGCCAGGCTTTTTTGTATTCCTCGCAGATCACATTGACCATGCGATTGATCACGCGCTGCTCGGTGGTCGAGAAGTCGCGCCCCTCGATGCGGGTCTGCAGGCGCCCCGTGCCGCCGTACAGCGTGTCGATCACGCCGAACACCAGCGAGGGATCGCAGACGATCAGACCATTGCCGCGCAGCGGGCGAATGGCCATGATGTTGAAATTGGTGGGAACAGCCAGCTCGCGCAGGAAGGCGCTGTAGCGCTGCACCGTCACCGTGCCGACGGAAACCTCGGGGCTGCGGCGGATGAAGTTGAACAGGCCGATACGGAAGTTGCGGGCAAAGCGCTCGTTGACAATTTCCATGGTGGGCATGCGCCCACGCACGATGCGTTCCTGGCTGGAGATGTCGTAGCTGCGGACCTGGCCGAGATCGACCTCCACCACTTCGGAGCGCTGGCTTTCGCCGGTAACGCCTTCAAGAAGAGCATCAACCTCTTCCTGGGAGAGAAAAGAATCGCTCATGCACTCCCTCCCTGCTTACTGAATGATGAAGCTGGAGAACAGCACGCGACGCACAGGCCCCTTGCGATTGGCACGCGGGCTGTCTTCGTCGGCGTCCTCGTCGTCACGCGAGCGCTTCTTGGCGCTCGGGCCGAAGCCCAGCGGCGCCGAGACCTCGGTCAGAATGTCGGCGGCCAGCTTTTCCTTGCCCTCGCGCGCCAGCAGCTCGTCGGCCGTGCGCTGGGACACCAGCATCAGAATGCCGTTGCGGATGCTGGGCAGATATTGCTTGACGGTGGAAGCCGTCTTTTCGTCGGCCAGCTCCAGCGTGATGCCCAGCTGCACAAAACGATCGCCGCCGGGGTCGGCCAGATTGGCCACCATATTGTCCAGCGGCAGGAAAGTGGGCACTGTGGCTTTGGCACTAACCTCTTCTTCGCCATCGGCGCTGCTGTGCTGGCGCTGCATCATCAGCACATAAGCTGCGGCAGCCACGATGGCCAGCACGGCAACGATGGCCACGATGACGATCAGCTTCTTGCTTTTGGCAGGAGCAGGTGCAACAGGGGCGGCATTGGGATTGGCTGACACGGCGGGTATTCCTCAAGAGTGGGGGACTGCATCCATCCCGCAGCCATTGCCGCGACACGGAAGATCCACGCCTGAATTATTCGCCACCCGCCCTTCTGACCATTGCCCGAATAAAAGCGCGAAACCCGGCTTCATTCCGGGTTTCGCGCAATGTCCGGCTCACCGTTTCCGTGAGACGGCACCGATCATTTACACGAAAAGGTCCACGCCGGACTGCACTGGCCGCGCGCCATTGCCTGCGCTGGCCGCACTCATGGGCAGCTCGGCAGCATTGACCGAGACCTGGGCCACCCTGGCCTGGCCGCGCTGGACGTCATCGCCCTGGCTGTCGCCTCCGGACCGGGCATCGGCACCGCCCGCATCCACGCTGACGCCGCTCAGATTCAGCCCCTGAGCCTGCAAAAGCTCGCGCAGCTGAGCCTGACCGTCGGCCAGCAGCTGGCGTGCCTGCTCATCGCCTGCGGCAAAGCGCACATGAGCCTCCTGGCCGTTCAGCTGCACCTGGACCTGGATAGCCTTGCCCTCATGCTGGATCGACAGCGCGGCATTCTGCGTTTTCTGATGCACCCAGAAGGCCACCTGCTCGGACACTTCCTGCTCACGCTCTGTAGGTGCGGCATCCTGCCCCGCCAGGCTTTGGCCGAAGTCGGAGCCGTTCTGACCGCCGCCCTGCATGCCTGCGCTCGCTGCGCCCATGGCTGCCCCGACAGCAGCGGCTGCGGCCTGCAGGTCGGCCCCGCCCTGCACTGCCGCCGTCTTGCCCTGTGGCGCAGCTTCATCCTGCTGGAGCGAGCGGGCCGCACGCAGCAAATCCTTGAGACCTTCCAGGGCCTGCGGCTGCACGGCTGTCATGCCCTGCAGGCTGATGCCTTGCTGCGGCAATGCCTGCGCCTTGTGCACAGCAGGCTCAAGGCGCGCAGCAGGCACCTCTTCCGCCGCCGAAGCCAGCGCGCTGTGTCCGCTGTCTTGCCCCTGCGCGGCTGCGTCCTGCTGCGGCTGCAAGACAGTCGCATCAGAATTAATAGCTGCTTGCGCTTGTGTCGTATACGTTTGAGCCTGATTTGATTGAAAATCCTTGCCCATGAATGCGGCATGCGCCTCCCCGGACCCGGGCTGCAAAGCCTGGCGATGGGCCAGTTGCGCGGCATGGCCTCTGCCTGAAAGAAAGTCGGTGGCCACGCCCTGGCGCAGATCGGCGTCGCCCTGCCCGTCCAGCTGCGCGGTCTGTCCGACCAGGCTCATCCACGGCGCATGGCCTTGAGCGATCAGCAGCGCATCGTGCTCGCCTGGTGCCAGCTTCGCGTCTGATGTCTCGGCAGGCTGCTGCGCCGCCTGCGGCAGGCCTGCAGACACGAATCCGTCCAGCGATGCCAGCAGCGATGAAAAGCCCTGGCCGGGCTCGCCTGCCGCAGCCGTAGCGCTTTTGGCCGAGCTCATGGACTGCGCCATGGCCTTGCCGGTGCGCGCTTCGCCGCCGCGCGGGCCATCAATTCTGGTTTCCGCCATGCTCAGGCCTCCTGAAGTTGCAGGCCGAAGCTGCGTCGAAAAAATGCCATGGTGGCGCGCTCGTCGGTATCTTTTTGCTCGCGCCGCATCTGGGCCAGAGCCACATCACGGTGGCGGGCCTGCACCACTTTCTGCAGGCTGGTCACGCGCAACTCTGCCGCCAGCAGGGCCTGACGTGCGGTCTCCAGCCGAATGTCCTGATCGGCCACGACCCGGGTCTGCAAGCCGATGGCGTGCTGCAGGCGCTCCATGAACTGGTACTGGTGATGCATGACCTCGGGCTGCACGGCCAGCCCTTCCTGGGCCCCCCAGCGCGCCTGCATCTCCAGGACATAGCCCTGCAGCTGATCCATCTGGGCCTGTGCCGCCTGCTGAGCACGCTGGCGCTCCTGCATGGTGGTACGGGCCGCGTCACGCTTGCGTTCTGCGGCTTCAATGGCGACGTTCAAGGCATTCAAGGACGACATCTGCGACTCTCCCTCTGGCTAACCCGTTTAGTCTCAGCCCCGCTGCATGGCTTGCGCCATGCCGGCCAGGCTTTGCTCCATGCTGGAGCTTTCAAACATGCTTTGCTGCAGAAACCCGGTCATGGCGGGCTGCAGCGCAATCGCCTCGTCCAGCTGCGGATCGGAGCCTGGGACATAGGCGCCGACCTGCACCAGATCGCGCCCCTTCTGGTAGCGCGAATAGACGGCGCGAAAGCGACGTGCCAGCTCGAAATGCTCGCGCGAGACCACGTTGTGCATGACGCGCGAAGCCGACTGCTCGATATCGATGGCCGGGTAATGCCCAGTCTCGGCCAAAGCCCGCGAGAGCACGACGTGGCCGTCGAGAATGGCGCGGGCCGCATCGGCAATCGGATCCTGCTGATCGTCACCTTCGGACAGCACGGTGTAGAAGGCCGTGATCGAGCCCACGCCATGCAGGCCGTTACCGCTGCGCTCCACCAGCGCTGGCAGCTTGGCAAAACAGGACGGCGGATAGCCCTTGGTGGCCGGCGGCTCGCCGATGGCCAGGGCGATTTCGCGCTGGGCCATGGCATAGCGGGTCAGCGAATCCATGAGCAGCAGCACATGCTTGCCCTTGTCGCGGAAATGCTCGGCGATTGCCGTGGCGTAGCTGGCGCCCTGCATGCGCAGCAGCGGCGGCGCATCGGCGGGAGCGGCCACAACCACGGCACGGCTGCGATCCTGGGCACCCAGGATGTCCTCGACGAACTCCTTGACCTCGCGGCCACGCTCGCCGATCAGGCCCACCACGATCACATCGGCCTGGGTATAGTGCGCCATCATGCCCAGCAGCACGGACTTGCCCACACCCGAGCCGGCAAACAGGCCCAGACGCTGGCCGCGACCCACGGTCAGCAGCGCGTTCAGCGCCTTGACACCGGTATCCAGCGACTCGCGCACGGGGTCCCGGTCCATGGCATTGATGGGGTTGCGATCCAGCACCTCGGGCACCACGCTGCCCAGCTCGCCCGCATGGTCCAGCGGAGTGCCTTGCGAATCCACCACCCGCCCCAGCAAGCCATCCCCCATGGGCAGACGCAGCACGCCCACGGTCTGGCTGACCTTCTCGGTCTCCATCACGCCCAGCTGGGGCACGGGAACAAAGGGGGCTGCCGGCGTCACCATGGCGCCGCTGGACAAACCCTGAATATCGCCCGCAGGCATCAGAAAGGCGCGCTCGCCGGCAAAGCCGACCACCTCGGCCAGCACAGGCTCCTGCCCATGCTGATGAATATGGCATTGCGCCCCCACGGGCACGCGCAGCCCCGAAGCCTCCAGCACCATGCCGGTCAACCGGGTCAGACGGCCCTGGCATTCCAGCGGCACAGACTCGGCATAGCGTGCGCGCGCCTGGCTCATGAACTGCTGCCAGGGGTTCATGCCTTGTCTCCGTCATACCAGGTGGAGACCAGGCCCAGAGCCGCCACGGCACGGCGCCAGCGCTTGTCCAGACCTCCGTCGATCTCGGCACCGCCCGACTCCACCTTGACATCGCCTGGGGCAATCGAGGCATCGCCCAGCCACTGAATACGGCTGTGCGCGCCATGCTCGGCACGCAGGGCTTCATCGAGCAGTTCAAAGTCCGCGGGGTTCAGACGAACGGTGACCGGACGGCTCTCGTCGACCAGCATGTCCAGCGCCTCGCGAATCACGGGCAACAAGGCCTGTGGCTGGCTGCGCAGCTCCTGGCGCACCACCTGGCGGGCAATATCGCAGGCCAGATTCAGCAACTCCTGGGCCATGCCCGACTGCAGCTGCTTGAAGTTGTCTTCCAGGCCCCGCAACACACCGTCGACACGTTGAGCACTCTCGCGGCCCGCGCCGTTGATATGGTCGTCAAGGTGCTGCTGCCATTGCTGCTGCGTCTGGGTGCGGCCTTCGGCCAGGCCCTGTGCATGGCCCTCGGCGCGTGCCTGCTCCAGCATCTGCTGCAGCTGCTCTTCGTCGAAAGCCGGCTCGGCTGGCTCCACCGGCTCCACCGCCTGCACTTCTGGCTGCGCCTGCGGCTGATGAGCAATAGAGGGGGAAAAACCGTTGAAATGCTCTACCCCCGCCGGTATGAAGGCCGCTTGCTGTGCGGGCGCGAAGACGCCGCGATCCTGTGCATCCACCGCGCCGAAGCGCCATTGCACCACGGTGCTGTCGTCGATCTCTTCCTGCGGGATGAAGCGCGAGTGCGAACGCGGAGGCTGGCCCTTAGACATAGCTGTCCTCCGGACCGCTGCCGATGGTTACCTGGCCTTCCTCGACCAGACGACGCACGACCTTGAGGATTTCCTTCTGCTGGGCTTCCACTTCGGACAGACGCATGGGGCCACGGCCTTCCAGGTCCTCGCGCAGCGACTCGGCCGCACGCATGGACATATTGGCCAGAATCTTGTCGCGCACTTCCATGGAGCCGCCCTTGAGCGCCACGATCAGCGTCTCGGACACCACCTCGCGCAGCACCAGCTGCACCGAGCGGTCGTCGAGCTTGACCAGGTCGTCGAAGACAAACATCTTGTCCATGATCTTCTGCGCCAGCTCGGGGTCGTAGTTGCGGATGGTGTCGAGCACCGCCACATCGGCATTGCCGCCCATCTGGTTGAGCATTTCGGCTGCGGTCTTGACGCCGCCCAGCGAGGTCTTGCGCACCTTGTCGCCGCCCGCCAGCACCTTGAACAGCACCTCGTTCAAGTCCTTGAGCGCCGTGGGCTGAATGCCTTCCAGCGTGGCCACGCGCAGCATGACCTCGCTGCGAGCCCTGTCGGGGAACTGCATCAGCACGGCCGCAGCCTGCTCATACTCCAGGTGCACCAGAATCGCCGCCACGATCTGCGGATGCTCGCCGCGCAGCAGCTCGGCCACCGACAGCGGATCCATCCACTTCAGGCTTTCAATGCCCGAGATATCGCCGCCCTGCATGATGCGGTCGATCAGCAACGCCGCCTTGTCATCGCCCAGGGCACGCTTGAGCACCGAGCGCACATAGTCGCTGGCATCGTCGACCAGCAGACTCTGCGACGCGGCATCGCTGGTGAAGCGGTCGATCACGAAATCCACCTTTTCCCGCGTCACGCCGCGCATGCGGGCAATCGTCTCGCCCAGCTTCTGCACTTCCTTGGGCGTGAGGTGCTTGAACACCTCGGCCGCTTCTTCCTCACCGAGGGAGACCAGCAAGATGGCAGCGTCGTTCAGACCTCTATCGTCCATATTCAAAACTCTCTACTAGTTATTCAACCGTCCCATGCCGGGGATGCCGAGCAAGGGCCTAGGCGGCCCCGCCGCCCCGCAGCGAGGGCATCGTCCCCCTCCCAAAGAGAGAGGGGGAAGGCGCAACGCGCCTCAGGGGGTGACTTCGTCACCCCTCGCCGTTAATCCATGTCTTCACGATGTTCGCCACCGCGATCGGGTTCTGCTTGGCCAGATGACGGGCCTGATCCAGTCGTTCCTGCTCCTTGGTCGGAGACAGCTCCTTCGCAGGGGCGGGCAGAGCGGGGCGATCCAGCGCCTCGGCTTCAATGGCATTGAGCTGGCCGCCGGGGCCGGTATTGCGTCCCTTGAGCAAGGGGCGCACCAGGCCCAGCAACACCAGGGCTCCAAACAGCGCCAGCGCAATCGGCACGCCCAGGCTCTTGGCCATGGCCTGAATTTCGGGGTCCTTCCACATCGGCAGCTCGGCCGGAGCGGCACCGCTGTCCATGAAGGGAGCGCTGACCAGGTTCACCGAGTCGCCTCGGTCGGCGCTATAGCCCACGGTTTCGCGCACCAGCGTGAGCAGTTGCTCCTGCTGCTGGGCTGTCAGTGGGCGCAGGCCGGAGCTGACAGCGGCTGCCGTTGCCGCTGTCGCGGCATCGGTGCCAGCCGCAGCAGCCAAAGGTGCATTGACCACCACCGCAGCCGTCAGGCGCTTGACGGTGCCGGTGCTGCCGCGTGTGACCCTGACGGTCTTGTCCACTTCGTAATTGGTGATGGACTCGCGCTTGTTGCCCTGGCCGTTGCCCTGACCTGCACCAGCAGCCTGCGGCGCAGGATTGGCACCGTTAATGGGCGCGGTGGAGTTCTGAGGTGGCTGGTTGCTGGTCGCGCCAGGCACGCCAGTAGGCGGAGTGGCCGTCTTCTCGCCATTGGTTTCCATCACCTGCTGGCTGCGCACGGCCCCGCCGTCAGCAGACTGGTTTGGACGATGCTGCTCGGAAGTCGATTCGGTCTGGCTGAAGTCCAGCTCGGCCGAAACCTGGGCCTTCACATTGTTCTTGCCGACCACGGGCTCCAGAATATCCAGAATGCGGCGCACATATTGCTGCTCCACCTGCTGGGTGTAGAGGAACTGCTGCATGTCCACGCCGCCGGCATTGCCGTCAGGCGACTGCGAAAGCAGCTTGCCGGTGTCGTCCACCACGCTGACGGCAGCAGGTTCCATCTCTGGCACGCTGGAGGCCACCAGATGCACGATGCCCGCAATCTGGGCACGGTCCAGCATGCGCCCCGGATGCAGGCTCAGCAGCACGGAAGCCGAAGGCTTTTGCTGCTCGCGAAAAAATCCGTTCTGATTGGGCAGGGCCAGATGCACGCGGGCACTCTGCACGGCATTGAGCGCCAGGATGGAGCGCGTCAGCTCTCCTTCCAGACCGCGCTGGAAATTGAGGCGCTCCTGAAACTGGGTGATGCCGAACTTGCTGTTCTCCATCAGCTCGAAGCCCGTCACCGAGCCCTTGGGCAGGCCTTGCGTGGCCAGCTTCAGGCGCACATCGTGCACACGGTCTGCGGGGATGAGAATGGCGCCGCCGCCCTCGCTGTACTTGTAGGGCACGTTCATCTGCGTCAGCTGCGCCACGATGGCACCGCCATCCTTGTCGCTGACGTTGGAGAACAGCAGCTTGTAATCAGGCTGGCGATAGAACACCGCCGCCGCCACCAGGCCTACAGCGACCAAGGCCGCCAGCGCGCCCCAGCGAAGACGTTGGCCACGGTCGAGCGCATTCCAGCGCTGCGCAAGCGCAGGGCGGGGCGCATACGTGGCACCGGGCACGGCATTGGGGACAGGTACTTCAGCTACAGCAGACATCTTGATTCCATGGTGTCAGACCCCACACGAGGTCTAGCGTCCAGTGGATTATTCGGACTCGGGCCGGCGGCGTTCCCCCGATAAGCAAGCCGATTCACCCACTTATTGCCCGTCTGCGATCACGCGAAAAACCTACGATCACCTCCAACTCACCAAGCCAGTTGGATAAAGATATGGACCTGAAGATCCCAGCAATCAACCTCGCCCAACTGGGCAACCAGCTCACCAAGGTCGGTAGCGCCGGCACTGCGCCCGTGGCCGGCGGCTTCGGTCAGGCCCTGCAAAATGCACTGCAATCGGTGAGCGCCGCTCAAAACCATTCCGGCCAGCTGCAGCGCGAAGTGCAGCTGGAAAATCCCGCCGTCAGCCTGGAGCAGACCATGGTGGCCATGCAGAAATCGCAGATCGGCTTTCAGGCCACGCTGCATGTGCGCAACCGACTGGTGCAGGCCTACTCCGATGTGATGAATATGCAGGTGTGATCGGCGCCACGCCGCACACCGCTCAAAAGGCAGATTGCCCTCCAAGGCTTGCCCGCATGTTGTGATGACATGCGGGCTTTTTGCGCTCCGCCCATCCTGCCCGCCTGGCAGCGCCCAATAAAAAAGCCCGATCCATTCAAAAGATCAGGCTTTTCAGGCTCAAACGCTTATCTGCAAAGCGCAGGAAGCTATATTTTTTAAAAGCCAAGACTGGCCAGCAGATCATCCACCTGGGACTGCGAGGTCACCACGTCTGCCGTGTTTTCGGGATCCACCACCGGGCCGGCCAGCTTGGGCTGCGCGGCTTCCACAGGCGCCAGGGCCGGTGCCTGCGCAGCATCCGGCGAAGTCTGGATCAGCAACTCCAGCAGTTGCGACTCCAGATCGGCCGCCAGCGCCACCACGCGCGCGATCACCTGGCCGGTGAGGTCATGGAAGTCCTGCGCCATCATGATCTCGGTCAGA
Source organism: Comamonas sp. F1-6 (assembly GCF_039581415.1). Lineage (NCBI taxonomy): Bacteria > Pseudomonadati > Pseudomonadota > Betaproteobacteria > Burkholderiales > Comamonadaceae > Comamonas > Comamonas sp. F1-6. The sequence goes on along the minus strand of NZ_JBCPWN010000032.1, from coordinate 14,821 downwards.
TGGCTATTGGTCTGCTCCGTACCCTCTTCCACCTCCTGCAGATAGTTCATCACGCGCCCCTTGGCCACCGCGGCCACCGGATCCTTGATGAGTTCTGCACGCATGGCGCGAGTGCGCTCGGCCAGCGCATCCTGGCGGTTCTGAGTCACTTCGACCTGACCCAGCACCTTGTTGGCAGCTTCCCCCGTCAGACGGGCGATATAGGACAGACGGCTTTGCGCATCGGGAAGCTCCCCCGCACTGCCGCGCAAACGGTCCGCATAACCCAGCTCATTGAGCGAGTTATGCAACTGGCGTGTGAGCACGCCAATCTTGTAGTGGACGTTGGCGGAAGCCTGGTCGCTGCTCATGGCTCAGAGATCGAGTTTCTTGATGATGAGATTGACCTTCTCTTCCAGCGTGGCCTTGGTGAAGGGCTTGACGATATAGCCGGCCGCGCCGCCCTGGGCGGCAGCCACGATATCTTCCTTGCGGGCTTCGGCGGTCACCATCAGCACCGGCAGATGCTTGAGCTTTTCATCCTGCTTGATCTCGGTCAGCAGCTGAAAGCCGTTCATGTTCGGCATGTTGATGTCGGTCACCACGAAGTCGAACTTGCTAGCACGCAGCTTGGTGATGGCAACCACACCATCTTCGGCTTCATCGGCATCGGCAAAGCCACTCTCCTTGAGCAGATTGCGCACGATGCGGCGCATGGTGGAGAAGTCGTCAACAATCAAAAATCGCAGGGCATTAGCCACGAGAGGCCCTTTCGGTCGGAATAGGTGCGTGGGAACAAGTTTTCAGCCGTGATGGTAACAATTTGTCAACCTCCCGGCATTGGACGTGCATTGTCAGGCTTTTCGACAGTCTCCGTGGCAACTTCAGGGTTTGTTACAACAAACTCTTCCTTGGCATCCAGAGACTGCTTGTCGGCAGCGCTGGGTACTGCGCGCCGGGCCTTGGGTTGGTTGATCGTGCTGGCAGCTTCCTCGGCACTGGTCACCTGCTCCGTGCTGCGCTCCTTGTCGTTGCCCAGCACACGGCGCTCGGCCTCCTTGGTCAGCACGGTAATGGTGATGCGGCGGTTCTGCGCAGCGCGCGGCTCCTCGGGCAGCAGCAGGTCGCTGCTGGACATGCCCACCACGCGTGCCAGCTTGTCCAGCGGCATGCCGGCAGCCACCAGCTCGCGGCGCGATGCGTTGGCGCGGTCGGCCGACAGCTCCCAATTGCTGTAGCCGCGATCGGCATTGCCGTAGGGTGCGGCATCGGTGTGCCCCGAGAGACTGATGCGATTTTCCGCATTGCCCATGGCCGCCCCAATCTCGCGCAGGATGTCGCGCATATAGGGCTTGACCACGGCACTGCCGCTATCGAACATGGGGCGGTTCTGGTCATCGACGATCTGGATCATCAGGCCGTCATGCGTGATCTCCGTGCGAATCTGCGAGCGAAACTCGTTCAGGCGCGCATTATTGGCAATCATGCTGTCCACCTTGGCCTTGAGCGCATGCAGGCGCTGTGCGTCGCGTGCGGACTCATCGGCCCGACCCATGGCCTGGCTGGAGCGGCGGTTGGCATTGTCTTCGGACTCGGAGCGGCGCACCTGGCCGTGCACCTTGGAGAGGTCGTTGCCGCCGCCGGGCACGATGCTGGAGCTGTTACCCGCACCGCTGCCGCCCGACATGGCCACCTTCAGCGGCGAATTGAAATACGCGGCAATCCCCTGCAACTCGCCCTGAGCGGTCGAGCCCAGCAGCCACATCAGCAGGAAGAAGGCCATCATCGCCGTCACAAAGTCGGCATAGGCAATCTTCCAGGCACCACCATGATGTGCATGGGCGGTCTTCTTGACGCGCTTGATAATGATGGGCTGCAGCTTCTTGTCAGCCATGGATGCGCTCCATCACTAGATCCTGGCGAGAGCGGGCACTCATCACTTCTTACCCTTGACGTGCGACTCCAGCTCCAGAAATCCTGGACGCTCGGTGGAGAACAGCACCTTGCGGCCGAACTCGATGGCCGTGCCCGGGTTGTAGCCCTGCATGCTGGCCAGCAGCGTCGCCTTGATGCACTCGAACTCCTTGGCCGCATCCTGCGCACGCTGCTCCAGCAGCGCAGCCATGGGTTCCACCAGCGCATAGGCAAGCAAGATCCCGAGGAAGGTACCCACCAGCGCCGAGGCAATCATGCCGCCCAGCACCGCAGGGGGCTGTCCTACGAAAGCCATGGTATTCACCACACCCAGCACGGCCGCAATAATGCCGAAGGCAGGCAAGGCGCCCGCCAGACGATTCAGCGCCATCACCGGCGCGTGGGCCTCGGCATGATGGGCTTCGATTTCGCTGTCCATCAGCGCCTCGATCTCGTGCGAGTTGAGATTGCCTGAGACCATCATGCGCAGATAGTCGGTCAGGAACTCGACGACATGGTGGTCGGCCATCAACTGCGGATAGTTCTGAAACACCGTCGACGACTGCGGATCTTCCACATCGGACTCGATCGACATCAGGCCTTCCTTGCGCGCCTTCTGCAGCAGCTCGTACAGAAGCGCCATCACTTCCATATAGCGCGCCTTGTTATAGCGCGAGGGCTTGAGCGCCGAGGGAATCGCCTTGGCCGTGGCCTTGAGCACCTTGGGCTGGTTGCTGACGATGAAAGCGCCCAGGGCGCCACCGCCAATGGTCACCATCTCGAACGGCAGCGCCTTGACAAGAACGCCCACACTGCCGCCGTGCAGCACATACATGCCGAAGATGCAGCCGAAGGCGACGATATAACCGATGAGAACAAGCATGGTACCGATTGTGAAGTTGCAGAAGCCCGCCATAGGCGCAAAAAGCTGGGCGTTTGGAAGCTAGATCGGCAGCTAGCCGTCGTTATGTAGGGTAATTCCGAGCCAAGCAGCGACGCGAAGGCTCCCGCGGCATGCAAGCAAGGCAAAGCCCCCTGCATTTGTTACATCCCGAAAAATATTTGCAGAACTCTCTAAAGTTTTTGCGGGATGGCTCCGATAACAGCTTCAACAGGGAAACAAAGCCCTGTCACCAGCGAGCCACAGCAGCAAAACATAAGGAACTGCAGGCTGGGGTGCTGGATTGGGCTGCCGCCGCCGCCCACCCTGAATATTTCAGGTCACTGTGGCGGCGACGTTTTGATCGCATCAAGGAGTTCGCATCATGGCAATGACCATCAACACCAATATCCAGTCGCTCAACGCACAGCGCAATCTGGGCGCTTCGCAATCTTCGCTGTCCACTTCCATGCAGCGTCTGTCTTCGGGTCTGCGCATCAACAGTGCCAAGGATGATGCTGCTGGTCTGGCCATCGCCGAGCGCATGAGCGCCCAGGTTCGCGGCCTGAACCAGGCTCAGCGCAATGCCAATGACGGCGTGTCACTGGCTCAGACTGCTGAAGGTGCATTGGGCACCATTGGTGGCAATCTGCAGCGTATTCGTGAACTGGCCGTGCAGTCTCGTAACGCCACCAACTCCACCGAAGATCGCGCAGCCTTGCAAAAGGAAGTGAATCAGCTCAAAGAAGAAATTGATCGCGTAGCAACAACGACCTCTTTTAACGGTACCAAGTTGCTGGATGGCAGCTTTACTGAGCAATCGTTCCAAGTTGGCGCGAACGTTGGCGAACGCATCAACATTTCCGAGATTACCAATGCTCGCTCAACCAGCCTTGGCACCAGCTACTCTGTCGCTACAGCAGCCATTACAGCAGCACAAACGCCTGCTGCTGCTGTAGCCGGCCCTCCCGCAAGCACAACCAATGCGAAGTTCGCAGAAGTTGCAGCAGACACGATCTCCGTGACAGTTGGTGAAGGAAATAGCGCCCAAACATTTAAGTTGGGGAAGATTGCCGCCGTTGATATCGCCCCTGCAAGTGGTGCCGCATCCGACCTAACTGCAGCCGATAACGCAGCAATTAAGCAGCGCCTGTCCGATGTAGCGACAGAGATTAGCAAAGCTTCAGGCGGTCGTGTCACTGCTTATGTGGACAACGGGAAGCTGCAAATTAGCTCATTGGAGAAATTTACTTTTACCGGTGGCACCGCAGCAACTACAGCGGTTGCAACGGAAGCTGGTGCTGCCTCGGTTGGTTTTAACACAGTGGATGTATCTACTGTTGCTGGGGCAGACAAAGCCATCTTGTCGATGGATGCCGCACTGAAAGCCGTCAACTCAGCTCGTGCCGACCTGGGCGCAATGCAGAACCGCTTTGAGTCCGTGGTCGCGAATCTGAGCGTGAACAGCGAAAACCTGTCGGCCTCCAAGAGCCGCATCATGGATGCCGACTTCGCATCGGAAACTGCCAACCTGAGCCGCTCGCAGATTCTGCAGCAAGCCGGCACAGCCATGGTGGCCCAGGCGAACCAGCTACCCCAGGGCGTGCTGTCTCTGCTGCGCTAATTGCACCAGACTTCATCTGTCCAAAGCGGGTGAAGCAGACACAAACCAAAGCCTCCTTCGGGAGGCTTTTTTCATTCCCGCTCACCAAGGCTTTCTACCAATACACCTCTGCCAATTGCAAAAATAGCGGGGCTTTAGGCCTCTTATCGGTCTTATGTGGGCCGCCGCTTGCTCCAACAATCCTCGTACCCGGAATACCAGACTTCGTCCGCGTTTCCGGTCACGTGGGCCAGCGCCGTCGCTGGTCGTGAAAACGGCTAGTACGTCGCCGGTTTACTGGCTTGAAACAGGAGCACATGCCATGGCAGCCATCATCAATACGAATATTCAGTCGCTCAACGCGCAACGCAATCTGAGCTCTTCCCAAAGCCAGCTGGCTACTTCCATGCAGCGCCTGTCTTCGGGCCTGCGTATCAATAGCGCCAAGGATGATGCTGCGGGCCTGGCCATTGCAGAGCGCATGACCACGCAGGTACGTGGCCTGACAGTTGCCATGCGCAATGCCAATGACGGCATCTCGCTGGCACAAACGGCTGAAGGTGCGCTGGGCTCGGTGGGCAGCAATCTGCAACGCATTCGCGAACTGGCCGTGCAGTCGCGCAACGCCACCAATTCGGAAGAGGATCGTGCGGCGTTGGATGCGGAAGTTCAGCAACTCAAAGCTGAAATCAGCCGAATTGCACGCGACACCTCATTCAATGGCACCAAGCTGCTGGATGGCTCGTTCACCAATATGGCTTTCCAAGTGGGCGCCAATCAGGGCCAGACCATTGATGTGAACAAGATTGCAGATTCCAGAATCGACAAGCTTGGCGAGTGGGATACCGTAGCAACACCCAGCAAAAACGCGGCAGTGGGCAATATCACTGGTGGCAGCATTACGGGCACACACCCTGCATACAAATACGAGTTACAGGTGGATGGGGTTAGCTTTTTCACAAAAGATGTTGCTGCCAATACAGACGCAGACCCACTGATAACAGGCCAAGAACTGGACGCAGCATGGGCTAGTTTCTCGACAACGACAGCAGGTGAAGGTTACAAACTTTCTGGCACTTTCGCCGCTGGAACCGCCGTAATTTCCAAGCTGGATGGTACAAGTCTAGAAATCACTGCAGTTGAAACAGGCGGTTCCGCAACCCCAGTCCCAAGCTTTGGAGCCGGCTTTCTTGACACTCCTGTTACAGGCACCCCATCTCAGCCTCAAGTAGGCTTTAAAGACCTGAGCGTCAAAAATCCTGAAGATTCGGACAACGCCATTGTGGCCATGGACGCAGCTTTACGAGCGATCAACGGAGCCAGAGCTGACCTGGGAGCTATCCAAAGCCGCTTTGAAACCACCGTCGAGAACCTGAGCGTCAACACGGAAAACCTGTCTGCCTCTCGCAGCCGCATCATGGATGCCGACTTTGCCGCAGAAACCGCCAATCTAAGCCGCACACAGATTCTGCAGCAGGCCGGCACAGCCATGGTGGCACAGGCCAATCAACTGCCGCAGCAAGTGCTCAAGCTGCTGCAAGGCTGATATCGGCACTGGCATTTCGTACTCAAGTTCTGTTTCGGCCTGCCGAAACACAATGCGTAGTACTGTCCATAAAGACGGCGCGAGAAGCGCCGTTTGTTCAATGACGCAGACCAGGTGCAGCACACACCTGCCGTCCTGCGCAGAGGGAGTTTTGTATGGGTATCAGCTCAATAGGTATCGGTAGCGGCCTGGAAGTCGAAACCATTGTTTCGCAGCTGGTGGCGCTGGAGTCAAAGCCCATCGCGGCGCTGCAGACCAAGGCCACCGGCATCAACACCCAGATCTCGGCCTTTAGCCAGCTCAAGTCGCAAATCTCCAATCTACAGGATCAGCTGGACAAGCTGACCAAGCCTGCAACCTGGCTTGGCAATACGCTGACCTCCTCCAACTCTACTCAAGTGACAGGTACGGCAACCTCCAGCGCTGTGCAAGCCACGTATGACGTGGAAGTGTCGCAAATGGCAGCGGGCCAGACCATTGGCTCCGGCCTGGTGGCCAGTGGTACCACTCTCGGACCTGGCAAGCTGACTATCTCCATGGGAACCTATGGCGCCAATGGACTGACACCCAATACCAAGGACGGCAAGAATGTGAGCTTCAGCGTGGATATCACTGCAGAAGACGACTCTCTGGCCAAGATTGCAGCCAAGATCAATGCCGCCAAGGGCGATGTCAGCGCCACCGTGCTCAAGGACCACACGGGCGAGCGCCTGGTGCTGCAATCCAAGACCACGGGCGTGAACTCGGCCTTCTCGGTGGAGGCCGAAGGCGCCGGGCTGCAGCAATTTGCTTACAACGGCACCGACGGGACCATGAAACGTTCCGTTGAGGCGCAGGACACTCTGGCCAAGATCAACGGCATCGACATGGCCTCGCACACCAATGTGTTTGAAGAGGTGGCGGCGGGTGTGACGCTGACAGTAGCGCAAAAGTCAGCGAAAGATGCCGCCCCTGTGCGCATCACCATTGCCAATGACACGGCGACGGCCAAGACAGCGCTGAAAAATCTGGTGGAGTCCTATAACGCACTCAGCAACGCCCTGAAGACCATGACTGCGTATGACAAGGACAGCAAGACGGCTGGCACCTTGCAAGGCGACTCCACCGCCATCAACCTCCAGTCTGCAATGCGCCGTTTGCTATCAGGCCCGGGGGGAGAAGGTGGCGCGTTCACCAGCTTGTCGCAGATGGGCATCGCCTTTCAGACAGACGGCACCCTCAAGATTGACGACACCAAGCTGGACAAGGCCCTCAAGGACCCGGAGAGCATGTCCAAGTTCTTCACCTCAGACGTTGCCGATGCCAACCAGGACGGCCTGGCCGTGCGCATGAAGGACTTCACAACCGGTCTGCTGGCCACTGGCGGCACCTTCTCGACCAAGGACGAGACGCTCAAGAATGCCTTGAAGCGCAATACGGCCGATCAGGAACGCCAGACCGCACGAGTGACAGCCTATGAAGCGCGCGTGCGCGCCCAGTATTCGCGTCTGGATACGCAGATGGCCAGCCTGAAGTCCTTGGATAACTATGTCGCCCAGCAAGTAGCCGCATGGAACAAGTCCAGCAGCTAAGCCGTTGAAGCCTGCAGAAAGGACTTAATTGCCCCCTGAGTCGGCCGATAAGAAGAACAGTAATTTGAGAAACTGCAGCAAAGGAGTTTTGTGATGTTTTCCCCAGCCAATGCGCGCGCAATGTCGGCTTACCGTCAGGTGGGTGTGCAATCCATGGTGGACAGCGCATCGCCTCAGCAGTTGATCAAGATGCTGTTTGATGGTCTGCTTGCCTCCATCAACGCGGCACGCGGCGCGATCGAGCGCGGTGATATCAGTGAGAAGGTGCGCCATATCGGCAAGGCGGTGCGCATTCTGCAGGAGGGCCTGCTGGGCGCGCTGGACCGCGAAAAAGGGGGCGAGCTGGCCGGCAACCTGGCCTCGCTCTATGAGTACTGCACCACCCGATTGACCTTGGCCAATGCCCGCAACGATGCAAACATGGTCGATGAAGTCGCAGGCCTTGTGAGCACGGTGGCACAGGGCTGGAATGAAATAACCAATGCACCAGCACCCGCTGCTGCCTAAAAAATGGAGCACACATTGATCGACTTCTACCGCGCCATAGAAGAGAGCAGCGCCAAGATGCTGCAGGCCGCCCAGGCCAAGGACTGGGATGGTGTTGCGCGCTATGAGGGCACTTGTGCCGTGCTGATCGAGCAACTGCGCTTTCGCTCGCGAGATGAAAAGCTGGCGCCCGAACTGCGCAAGGAAAAAGCGCGCATCATGCAGCGCATCTTGCGCAACGATGCCCAGATTCGCGTGCTGGCCGAGCCCTGGTTGGCAAGTTTCGAGCATATGTTCGACGGTCAGCCGCATGTGATGCACTGATTGCAAAGCCACTCAAGCCAAAGCCCTGCTGCAGAGATGCAACAGGGCTTTTTGCTTGCAGCGACGACAGGTGATCGATAAAGACATCCATGAACCAAATGCCGTAGAACATCACAAACTATCGATAGCGAAGCACCAGAACCCAGCCAGGCTGCAGCACAAAAGCAAAGCCGCCGCGTGGGCAGATGCAATCTGCCAGCGCGGCGGCTTCTGTTGTGGTGAACGGCCCGCTCCCGGCGAGCCGTTTCAGTGATCAATGCGAGCGCATCTTGGTGCGCAGGCGGGCGATGGCCTGGCTGTGCAGCTGGCAGACCCGCGATTCGGTCACGCCAAGCACGGCGGCGATTTCCTTGAGGTTCATATCGTGCTCATAGTACATGCCCATCACATATTGCTCACGCTCCGGCAGGGCCTTGATAGCCTCTACCAACGCGGAGCGCATGCGCTGGTCGCGCAGCAGGGCAAAGGGATCGGCACCCGAGTCGGCCACATGCCGCTCCAGATAGTCGTCGCCATCGTCGCCGTCACCGCCGCCGATGTCCTCGAGATAGACCAGCTGCGTGCCGCGTACCTTGCCCAGCAGGGACTGATAGTCGTCCAGGGCCATGCCCAGCTCGGCCGCGATTTCCGACTCCAGCGGGGGCCGGCCCAGGCGCTGTTCCAGGCGGTTGAGCGCCTGCTCTATTTCCTTCTGGCTTTTGCGCGAACTGCGGCTCATCCAGTCGCCTTCGCGCAGTTCGTCCAGCATGGCGCCACGGATGCGCTGGCTGGCGAAGGTGTCGAATTGCACGCCTTGCTCGCTCTCGAAGCGCGACAGCGCTTCGGCCAGACCGATCATGCCGACCTGGATCAAATCATCCAGCTCGACGTTCGGTGGCAGTTTGGCGATCATGTGCAAGGCAATCCGACGCACAAGCGGCACATGCTGACGAATCAGCGCGTCGCGGTCGAGTTGGCCTTTGGCGGTGTACATGGCAGTCAATGGCTCCAGACAAGGGATTCAGGTGCGGCAGCCGCCGTGGGCTGGGCATGCATGGGCAAGATGCAGGCCGTCTTGAGCATGTGCAGCGTGAGCTGATGCAGATCGCTGGCCTGGCGCCAGCGCAGGCGCATGAGCACCGGGGCATCGCCCAGGTGGCGCTGCGAACACTGTAGCAGCGCATTCAGACGCTGCAAGCGTGTCTGAGCGTTTTGCTGGGCCGTCTGCGAGCTGCTCTGCTTGCGGCTCCAGTCGTATTTCTGTGGGCCGTCTGCTGTCAGCGGCGCTTCCAGCGCTGCAATCGTGCATTCAACGCCGGCAAACACGGCCAGATGCTTGAGCTGGCGGTAGCTTTCGATCAGGTGCTCGGAATCGGGCGGCACGACCAGCAGCGGCTGCAGGCCCTGACCTTGCAGCATCGGCGTCAAGGTTTCGCTGCTCGCATAGATGATCACGGTGGTGTAGCCGCGCACATAGGCTTGCAGGGCCGTCAGCATGTCCAGCCCCATCTCGTCGGCGGATGCCTTGAGCTGCTTGAGACCCTGCCGCGCCGGCAGGCTGGCCACTGACTGGGCGTCGCCGACGCTTGCGCGCAGTCCCGCCTGAGCCTGCCAGGCATGCTGCGCCAGCAGTTGGGCAAGACCTGGCGTGTGAAAGGATTCGGCCTGGCTGCCATCAAGCACCAGCACCTTCTGGCCCAGGCGCTGCAGTTGGGCGCACAGCGGCCAGAGCACGGCCTGCTCGGCAGCGGCACCTGACGCACTGTGCAGCACGGCCAGCACGCGCAAGCCGGCGGTGCTGGCATCGCTCATATGCAGAGCCATGCCCTGATGCAGGGGCGAGCGACGCTCAAGCATGAGCAGCCTCTGCGCCGCTGGCGGACGAAGGGGTAAAGAAGAAGTCCAGATCCAGCGACTGCGGATCAAACGCCGACTTGGCAGCCGAGCGCATGGAGGCTGAGACCAGCAACTGCGCATTGGCGCGCTCGAAGTCTTCGGGCACGCGCTGACCATTGGTCACGCCGCATAGCTGGATCTGATGACGAATCAGCGTATCCACCGAGGGACCGACCTTCACGGCTTCATCGACCTTGGTGAGGATGGCGTGTTGCGAGCCGCGCGCCTTGAAGGCCTGCATGACATCGTCCTGCGCATCGCCCTGCGCGGCCGCATTGACGGCCAGCAACTGCTGCACGCCCTCAATGGCCAGCACATCCATGATCTCGTCCTTGCGCGGATCGCGCGGGGCCACGCCGGTGGTGTCGATCAGCACCATCTTCTTGCTCTGCAGCAGACCCAGCAGGTCCTGCAACGCGGCCTTGTCATGGGCCTGATGGGCCACCATGCCCAACATGCGGGCATAGGTGCGCAACTGGTCATGACCACCGATGCGGTAGGTATCCAGCGTGATCAGGCCCACGGATGCGGGACCGTGCTTGGCCGCACACAACGCAGCCAGCTTGGCCGTGGTCGTGGTCTTGCCCACGCCGGTCGCGCCGACCAGGGCAAACACTCCGCCTTGCTCGTAGATGGCGGGCTGGGCAGCATCGGTGCGCAGATTGCGCTCCAGCACCTGCATCAGCCAGCGCACGGCGTCGCCAGCGGAGAGCGTCTCGGGCAGCTTCTCGATCAGTGCACGCGCAAGTGCGGGCGAGTATCCGGCGCGGATGAGCTTGTGCATCAGGCTGGACTGGATCGGGTTCTGACGCGTCTGGCCCAGCCAGGTCAGCGTATTGAAGCGCTCCTCGATCAGATCCTTCATGGACTGCATCTCCTGCATGAAGTTCTGAGGCGCAGCGACGGCTGCGGGCCTGGCGCTTTCCTTGAGCTGAATCTTCTCGGGGCGCAGAGGATTGTGGCGAGACACCGCAGCGCTGGCCGACTGAGACTTGGCTGCCATGGCGGGGCGCTCGTTGTTGCGTTCCTGCACGCGCTGGGCAAAAGTGGGCAGCGCTTCACTGCTGTCAAGCGTCGACTCATGGCGACGGCGCAGCATGCGTTCGCGCACATAGTCCTGGAAGGTCAGCGTGCTCATGGACAGCTGTTCCACATCGTCCTGCACGGAATGCCGGGCCAGTTCATTGATGGCCTTGACGGGCTTGGCCTGGACCTGCATCTCGCGGGCCTGCTCTTCCTTGGCCGTCTGGCGCGCCTGCACATGCTCCAGCGTACTCATGGTTTCACCGCCCTGGCTGCGCCTGGCTGCAGCGGGAGCCAGAGGCGAATGCTCTTTGCGCAGGCTGCTCATGCCTTCGTCGCTGGCACGGCGCTCCAGCGCTTTTTGCAGGGGCGAACCGGTCTGCATGCCGGCATCCATGTCCTGCAGGGTCTCTTCGGCCGTGGCCATGACTTCCACTCCGTCCGGCGTCTGGCGGTTGGAGAGAATCAGGGTGCCGTCGCCAAAAACCATGCGCGCCTTGGCCAGGGCCTCGCGGGCGGTCGGGGCGTAAAAGCGTTTGATATTCATGCGGTTGCACCTTTAAGAATCGGGCCGATGCGGATGGTGTGCGTCTCGGGAATCTCGCTGTGCGCGAGCACCTGCAGACGCGGCGCCACACGACGCAGCAGCTTGGCAAGAGAGTTGCGGATCGCGTCCGGCACCAGCAGGCAGGCGGGCAGGCCCAGCTCTTCCTGTTGGTTGGCCACATCGACCGCTTTTTGTGTGAGGATTTCAGCCACGCCGGGGTCCAGCGATGGCGCATTGGGGTTCGACAGTGCCTGCACCAGCAGACGCTCCAGGCCGGGCTCGATGGCAATCACATTGAGCTCGCGGGTCGGACCGTAGATCTGCTGCACGATGGCAGGCGACAGTGCAATGCGCACGCGACGCGCCAGCTCCACCGGGTCTGCCGTCTGCGTGGCGTTTTCGGCCAGCGTCTCGATGATGGTGCGGATATCACGAATGTGCACAGAGTCCTCCAGCAGCAGCTGGAGCACTTTCTGGAACGTTGTGATGGGCACCATTTTCGGGATGACTTCTTCGATGAGTTTGGGGGCCAGCTTGGCCACATGGTCAACGAGCTGCTGTGTCTCGGTACGAGACAACAGCTTGGCCGCGTGCACTTGCATCAAGTGTGACAAATGCGTCGCCATCACGGTTTCCGAATCAACGACGGTAAAACCGGCCATTTGTGCCGCTTCCTTTTGCCGCTCGTCGATCCAGTGCGCGGGCAGACCAAAGGCCGGATCGGTTGTGGCCGTGCCGATCAGCGGCGTGGTGATGCCGCCGGGATTGATGGCCAGGAACATGCCGGGGAAGGCTTCGCCCTCGCCCACCATGACGCCGCGCAGCGTCATGCGATAGGCGCTGGGCTTGAGTTCCAGGTTGTCGCGCACATGCACGGCCGGCGGCAGAAAGCCGACCTCCTGCGCGAACTTGCGGCGCACGCCCTTGATACGCGTCAGCAGGTCGCCCTGGCGGCTCTTGTCCACCAGCGCGATCAGGCGATAGCCCAGCTCCAGACCCAGCAAGTCCACCGGCTGCAGATCATCCCAGGTCGCTTCTCCATCATTTTGCGCAGCCTGCTGCTGGGGCGCCGGGGCACTGCTTTGGGCGGCCAGACGGGCTTTTTCCCTCTTGTCCAGCACCCAGGCACCCCAGCCCAGCAAGGCCCCCATGCTGATGAACACCAGATGCGGCATGCCGGGAATCAGACCCAGCAAGATCATCACGCCGGCAGTGATACCCAGCACCTTGGGCGACATGAACAGCTGCTGCACGATCTGGCGGCCCATGTCGGATTCCTTGCCCACGCGCGAGATCACCATGGCCGATGCCACCGAGATCAGCAGGCCTGGAATCTGCGCCACCAGCGCGTCACCCACGGCCAGCAGGATGTAGCTGTCGGCCGCCTGACCCGCAGACAGGCCGTGCTGGGCCATGCCGATGATCAGGCCGCCGATGACGTTGATCACCAGGATCAAAATGCCGGCAATCGCGTCGCCACGCACAAACTTGCTGGCACCGTCCATGGAACCGAAGAAATTAGCTTCCTCGCCCACTTCGGCACGGCGGCGCTTGGCCTCCTTCTCGTCGATCAGACCGGCATTCAGATCGGCGTCCACGGCCATCTGCTTGCCGGGCATTGCGTCCAGCGTGAAGCGGGCCGAGACTTCGGCAATGCGCTCGGCACCTTTGGTAATCACCACGAAGTTGATGACCACCAGAATGCTGAACACGATCAGACCCACGGCAAAGTTGCCGCCGATCAGGAAGTGGCCGAAGGCCTCGATCACCGCGCCCGCGGCGCCGGGGCCAGTGTGGCCCTCCATCAGCACCACGCGCGTCGATGCCACGTTGAGCGACAGACGCATCAATGTGGTCAGCAGCAACACCGAAGGGAAGGCCGCAAAGTCCAGCGGCTTGATCATATAGGCCGCCACCATCATCACCATCAGCGCCACGGCAATGTTGAGGGTGAAGAAGGTGTCCAGCAGCCAGGGGGGCACGGGCAACACCATCAGACCCAGAATGGCCACCACCAGAATGGGAGCAGTCATCCCTTGCAGGGCGCCGGCGTTGGAGCCAGACCACTTCTGGAACAGTTGCAGAGGATTCGACGACATCACAGATTACCTTCTTGCTGCGCAGCAGCATCGACCGCCGCAGGCTGGGTGCGGCCACGGTGCGGATCCAGCTCCACGGGCACGGGGGGCTCGCCCAGGGCATCGGGCATGGGACCCTGGCCGCTCAGTGCAGCCTTGAGACGATAGACATAGGCCAGCACCTGGGCCACGGCCGTGTAGAGCGCGGCAGGGATGGCCTGATCCAGATCGGCATGCGCATAGAGTGCACGCGCCAGCATGGGCGACTCCAGCACCGGTATCTGGTGCGCGCCCGCGATTTCACGAATCTTGAGCGCCACCAGATCCGTGCCCTTGGCAATCACCTGGGGAGCGGCCATGGAGGCGTCGTCATAGCGCAGCGCCACGGCATAGTGGGTGGGATTGGTGACTACAAAGTCGGCTTTCGGCACGGCCGAGACGCTGGCCCGGTCGGCAATCTCGCGCTGCTTCTGGCGGATCTTGCCCTTGAGCTGCGGATTGCCTTCGGACTCCTTGTGCTCCTGCTTGACCTCCTCATGACTCATCTTGAGGCGCGACTTGAAGAGAAAGTCCTGCAGCGGCACGTCGATCAGGGCCACCAGCAGCACCACGATCAGCAGCAAGGTGATGCCCGTGGTCAGCCAGGAGCCGACCATGGCAAGCGCCATGGGCGATGGCTGAGCCGAAACCGACGCAATCTCGGCAATATTGGCGCTCATGTACTTCCAGGCCACAAAGCCCAGCACGATGGTCATGAACACCATCTTGACCACCGTGGTCAGTTGCTGCTTGGAAAACAGATTCTTGAGACCCGACAAGGGGTTGAGCTTGCCAAAGCGCGGCTGAATGGGCTTGAAGCTGAAGATCCAGCCACCGGCAGCCACGCCGGACAGCACCGAGGCCGTGGTGGTCACCAAAGCAAAGATCACGGCAATGCCCAGACCCAGCACCAGCATGGACTGAAAGCGCTCCAGCATCAGCGCCGGAGTCTTGGC